>JBJKPJ010000359.1:0-41310 GCA_046706605.1 Bathyarchaeia archaeon
CATCTTTCCCTTCGCCTCTATGGGTAACAGCGACATAGGCTGGTTTAGCAAAAACCAACAAAACGAAAGGCGTCATCGCAAACAAAATTGGACCGCTAAGCCACGCGCCGAAATTAAGCTGATAGGCTGCAACAAGGTAGACTCCGCCGAGGTAAAAGCCAATTTTAGGCAGCGAAGTTAGGACTGCATCTACGTAGTTTCGTTTGATTACAAAGTTTGCTACCTCTAAGGCAAAACCGCTGATTATCTGGACAACTCCAAGGACTAGGCTAAAGATTAGGAAGGTAAGCACATTTTCAAAGGGGCTAAACCATAATGGCTTAAACAGTTGGATTCCGAAAAACTCGCCAAACAATGCGCCCGCGATAACAGCACCAAAACCGCAGGCAGCCAAAATCCAACAGATGTTTTTCATACCTTGATTTTTCTTAATGAGAAAACCCACAGTTAAGCCGCCTACCAGCAGAAGCAAGCCGTGTCCCATATCTCCGAACATTAAACCAAAAATCAAGGGAAAAGTCACGGCAAGGATGGGTGTTGGGTCTATTTCATCATAGTGGGGCAACCCGTATAGTTTAGTGATTTCCTCGAAAGGCCGAACAAACCTGTTGTGTTTAATCTTAGTTGGCGGGTCATCCCCAGTAGCAGAGCTGTTTTGAAGAACCAAAGCTTTTCCGTTTAAGTCTGTATTGATCTTTTGGGTTAACTCAGGAAACGCGTCTTTTGGCACAAACCCTTTAACCACTGCTAATCTGCCGCTCTGTAGAATTTTTCTTTTAGCATACAACAGGGCAAGAATGTTTGCGGTTGTTTCCCCCCAAACAGCGAGGTTTTCACGGTTTTCTTTTCCGAGTTTTTTAAGCTGAGACTGAAGCTGCTTTTCTTTTTCCTCAGCCTCTTTTAGTTGCTTGTTGATTTCCTTTAACGCTAAGTCAACGTTGAATGGCAAATCTTTGGGAAACTGGAAGATTTCGCAGTGGTGAATTTTGAGGATTTTTTCCACTTCAGGACGGTGCTTGCTGGTTATTGCAAACGACAAGAAGTCGAAGTCTTTGGTTAAGTGGCGGCGTTGAATAATTGTTGGGATGTGAGAGAGAGCAACTTCGAGGGGCGCAAAATTTTCATGTGGAATAGTGCCCACATTGATGTAGACTGCTTGTAGGTCTTTCATCAAAGATAAGTCAAAGTCCATTGCTTTAAGAAGGATAAACATTTGTTTTAAGTTTCTGACGTGTTTAGTTTGCTCCTTTAGGTTATCCTGTTCTGTAGTGAAGGCATCAACATCTTTTTTTAGCTCCAAAATTTGTTGACGGATGCTTTCTTGAAGGGTTTTCCAGTTCTCCGAAGTTACAACTGTTTTGGCAGGTTGAACTTCCATTTTGAAGATGTCTACGAAACTGGCTTTTGTAAAAGTCAATTGCTGAGTTAAGTAGTTAACGTGAGAAAGCGCATCTGTTGCTTCCTGAATGCTCTGGTTGTGGGCGGCAAGACTTTGGGGTTCAACTGCTTGTTCAACTTGAAATTCACCAAAGCTGCTTAACGCTTCCAATGCTAAATCGACTTCTCTACTTACACAAAATATTGAAGTTGAAACCATTCTTTCAGGTCTAAACATGCGTTCCATACAAAATGTTGATAAGGCGAGAATTAAACCTTCATTATGGTAACGTATGCTGGGGGTTATTATTGGCGACAGCGGCATGGTCACAGGCTTTAGATTGGTGGGCGTTGAAGGAAACGAGGCAACCACCGTTGAAGAAGCAATGCAAGCCATGCAAAAAGCGCTCGCACGCAACGACCTAAGTATGGTATTAATCAGTGAAGAATTCTCCACTCAACCGCAACTACGTAAAGTAATTGATAAATTTCGGGAGGAAAACATAAACCCCTTAATCGTTGAGATCCCCGGAAGCCAAGGAAAACCAAGCCAAATTCACATTTCTGAAGCAATCAGCAAAATTTTGGGCGCAAAAATTTAGGACGGCAACAGAATGAATGTTAAAGACGGTTTAGAAGCGATTGCTGGAGAAGTGTTGGGCGACATACAAAAAGAGTCAGAAAAAATACTTTTAGAAACTGAGTCAGAAGCGAAAAAAACTCTTCAGATAGCTAAAACGCAAGCAGACGAAACATACTCCACGATAATTGACCAAGCTAAGGATAAAGCGGAAGCTGCAAGAAGAAAAATTGCGTCGTTAACAGAGGTAGAAATTCGGAACCAAATTCTTCACGCTAAAGAAAAACAAGTTGACGACGCTTTTGAAAAAGCTAAAAGTATGCTTATTGACTTTACAGAATCACCAAAGTACCAAGCATACCTGCTAAAACTCATAGAGGCAGAAACAAAAAAGGTTGATACGAAAAACCTGATTCTCACAGTAAACCCCAGAGATAAAACATGGCTAACCCAACAGAAACTCGGGAAAATAACAAAAAAGCTAGGCTTAAACCTCAAACTTTCCGACCAAACTTCAGATTTCATCGGAGGATGCAAAATCCAAACAGAAGACGGCAAACTAACAATTGACAGTACAATTGATACTCGACTCAACGAAGCAAGAGCAACACTACGCAATGAAATAGCAAAAATCCTATTTGAGGAGACACCTTAAAATGGAGCGTACTAAAGGCAAAATTACCCGTGTTGCAGGACCAGTCATAGAAGCCGAGGGCATGAAACAAGCCGTCATGAATGAACTTGTCGAAGTCGGCAAAGACAGACTAATCGGCGAAATTATCCGTTTAGAAAGCGACAAAGTAACCATTCAAGTCTACCAAGACACCACTGGATTGAGGTTAAACGAACAAGTTTCGGGCACAGGAAACCCCCTTTCAGTAGAACTTGGACCAGGCATGGTTGGTAACGTCTTTGACGGAATCCAACGTCCCCTAGAATTATTAAGAAAAACCACTGGTCCATTCATAAAACAATCACGTTTGACGCCGCTTTCAAGAGAAAATAAATGGCAATTCACTCCCAAAGCCAAAGTCGGGGTGCAGATAGAAGGCGGCGACATCATTGGAACCGTTATGGAAACTGACCTTATTGAACACCGCATACTTGTATCTCCTAATGTTAGAGGAAAATTACTGGAAATTGCACCCAAAGGCAAATACACCATAACCGAAGCAATCGCCACAATAGAAAACGTCAAAAACAAAAAAACAGAACTAACCATGCTGCAGAAGTGGCCCGTTAGAAAACCCCGCCCATATACCCAAAGACTCAGACATACTAAGCCATTAATCACTGGACAGAGAGTTATTGACACGCTGTTCCCGATTGCCAAAGGGGGCAGCGCAGCTATTCCCGGCGGTTTTGGCACTGGAAAAACCGTTACGCAACAACAGCTTGCTAAATGGTCGGATGCTAACTTGGTGGTTTATGTGGGGTGTGGGGAACGCGGTAACGAAATGGTTGATGTGTTGACAAGTTTTCCCAAGTTAACTGACCCCACAACTGGGCACCCGCTTATGGAGCGAACCATCCTTATCGCTAACACAAGTAACCTCCCCGTCTCAGCTCGAGAAGCCAGCATCTACACAGGTATAACCCTTGCAGAATACTACCGAGACATGGGCTACGCTGTTGCGTTAATGGCCGATTCAACCAGCAGGTGGGCAGAAGCACTGAGAGAAGTTTCAGGTAGACTAGAAGAGATGCCTGCTGAAGAGGGCTTCCCCAGTTACTTGCCTTCTAGGCTGGCTGAATTTTATGAGCGAACCGGGGTAATTGAAACGTTAGGCACAGAAAAACGGACAGGCTCAATTTGCGCGATTGGCGCGGTTTCCCCGCCTGGAGGAGACTTCTCTGAACCCGTAACACAGCACACCAAGCGATTCACGCGGGTTTTCTGGGCACTTGACCCAGAACTAGCTGGAGCACGCCACTACCCCGCCATTAATTGGATGCAAAGCTACAGCGGCTATATCGGGGAGCTTGAAGGTTGGTGGAGTAAAGAAGTCAGCAAAGAATGGAACAGTTACCGCGAAGAAACCATGCGTATACTGCAAGCGGAAGATGACTTAAAAAACATCGTTAAACTGGTAGGTCCAGAAGCCCTGCCAAGTAGACAACGCTTGATTCTGGAAACCGCACGAATAATACGCATCGGTTTTCTGCAGCAAAACGCTTTGGACCCTGTAGACACATACTGCTCTCCTGAAAAACAATTCAAGATGCTGAAAATAATCGTGGAATTCCAAAAGTCAGCTGACCGCATAGTAAGCAAAGGGGTACCCATCTTCAAAATAGTACAGATGCCAGTGGTTCAAGAAATTCTGCGCATGAAAACCGATGTGCCAAACGACAAAGTCAGCGAATTAGACGATTTAGGCAGGCGGATGCACCAGCACTTTGAAAAGTTAGAGGTAAGTTTGAGGTAACAAAACATGGCATCAGGATTAGAATACAAAGGTGTAGCTTCAATTTCGGGACCAATAATAATTGTTGAAGGCGTCCAAGACGTTGGATTTGGCGAGTTAGTTACCGTGAAAACACAGACAGGCGAAACCCGTCTTGGCAGAGTCATAGAAGTAACCCAAAAAGCTGTAACTGTTCAAGTTTTCGAGGGAACAACAGCACTGTCAACTTCAGAAACCCGTACACGTTTTCTAGGCAGGTCACTTGAAGTGCCAGTTTCAATCGAAATGCTGGGACGCGTAATGGACAGCTTCGGCGAACCCATTGATGGGCACCCCAGATTTTTCACTGAAGAAAAAAGGGATGTAAACGGCTACCCCCTAAACCCAACTGCTCGCGAATACCCAAGAGAATTCATTCAAACAGGCATTTCAGCAATCGACTGCTTAACTAGCCTGGTACGGGGACAAAAACTGCCAGTCTTTAGTGGCCCAGGCTTATCCCACAATCACTTGGCAGCACAGGTGATTAGACAAGCGCAGATTATTGGTGGGCGCGAAGAATTCTACGTTGTTTTCATTGCAATGGGACTGGACCACGACGACGCCGCTTTTTTCCGCAGCAGCTTTGAGGAAACAGGAGCCATAAAGAACGTGGCGATGTTTCTGAATTTAGCAGAGGACCCCCCGGTTGAACGCATCATCACACCTAGAGCAGGATTAACGTTGGCTGAGTATTTGGCGTTTGAACATGAAGCCCATGTTCTGGTGCTCATGACAGATATGACTAATTACTGTGAGGCACTGCGCGAAATTAGTGCAGCCATGGAGGAAGTTCCAAGCAGAAAAGGCTACCCGGGCTACATGTACAGTGACCTTGCCTCACTATACGAACGAGCGGGTCGAATTGCAGGCAAAAAAGGCTCAATCACCCAAATGCCCATTTTGACCATGCCAAACGACGACATAACCCATCCAATCCCAGACTTAACAGGCTACATAACTGAAGGACAAATTGTGCTCTCACGCACACTTGAAAAACAGGGCATTTACCCACCTATCAACATAACAACTAGCCTCTCGCGGTTGATGAAAGATGGCATAGGAAAAGGCTACACAAGAGAAGACCACGCTGATGTTGCAAGCCAACTCTACGCAGCATACGCCCAGTACAACACTGTTAAATCTTTAGCAACCATTATAGGCGAAGAAGGACTTGGAAACAGAGACAAAGAGTATCTGCGTTTCGGCGAGCACTTCGAGCGTCAATTGATTAATCAGGGTAAAAACGAGAACAGAAGCATTGAGCAGACTCTTACAACCGCGTGGGAAACCTTGTCTATTTTATCCCATGAAGAATTAACAAGCATCCACTCAGAGTACATCAAAAAATACTCAAACAAAAACCGAGCTGAGGTGCCAAAAAATGTCCCTTGAAAACATTAGCCCTACAAGAATCAACCTTATCCAAACAAAAAAAACACTACATCTAGCAGAGTCAGGCAAAGAAATACTTGAACGTAAACGTGACATTCTATTACAGGAGATTAGAGTTAGTGTTTTTGAAGCAGAGAAAGCGCGAGAAGAGCTAGTACAGGCTCTTTCGGAGGCGTACAGGAGCCTGAAAGCGGCGTCGATGGCTAATGGCGCTGAAACTGTGGCAAATGTAGCTTTAGGTTCAAGTTACCAAGCAGATTTCCTGTTGGATCATAGAAGCATAATGGGTGTCACTGTCCCAACTGTTAAATTCCAAGGTGAAGAAGACCCAAAACCCGACTATGGATTTGCAAATACCAGCATAGAACTCGACAAAGCCTTTATACAATTCAATAAATCATTAACACATATAGCGGAGTTAGCAAGAGCAGAAGGCGCAGTTTTCCAAATTGTAAATGACGTAAAAAAAACTCAACGGCGTGTGAACGCATTAAACCACGTTTTAATTCCCTTCTACCGCAACGTTGTAAAGCGGATTGAGCAGGTGCTGGAAGAAAAAGAACGCGAGGAATTTGTCCGAACTAAACGGATAAAACGAATGATAAAGAAAAGGTGAGAAATTGAGTTTAAGTTTTGCAGATATAAAAAAAATTTTGATACCAATAGATGGATCAAGTCACAGCATGCACGCTGCAGAACTTGGGATAAGCGCTGCTAAACTGTTAAAGGCTGAAATAACCACAATCTACGTAGTTGACACAGTTGCGTTAGACCAAATAGCAAAAACTGTTGAACGCACAGAAGTTGAAGCTGAACTTACAAAAGACGGAGAAAAAAACCTTGCATTTGTAGTTGATTTAGCAGAAAAACAAGGCGTAAAAGCTACCTATCAGATTGTTAAAGGGCTCCCGTTTGAACAAGTAGTTTATGCAGCAAAAAATTTAGATGCAGATTTAATTGTGATGGGAACATACGGGCGGAGAAGTCCAGAAAGGATTCTTATGGGCAGCGTAGCAGAACAGGTAATCCATTATGCGTCTTGCCCTGTTCTTGTAGTAAAAGGTAAGTGAACAAAAAATGTCACATAAACAGAAAATAGAAAAAGACTACAAAGAATACATGTTGGCAATTGAGCAAGAGACCAAAAAAGGCTTAAAAAAAATACATGAAAAAGTCAATACCATAAAAAGCGAAACCACCAAAATCGGAGAAGCTTTACAATCTGAAAATACAGAAATCAAAGATAAGAACGAGAAAAAAGTTAATACCAAGCACACACTTGTCTAGGTGGAGACAACCGCTTTGAAACCAAGAGTACTTATCGTCTTCTTGTTGCTTCCACTAGTGATTCTACCCATTATGGGCATGGCGGCAGCCATAACTGTCACAACAGTACAAAACTCAACCACAACATCTGGGTCATTTGACAAACTGGGTGCAGCAATCGGTGCTGGGTTTTCTGTTGGTTTAGCCGCTCTTGGTGCAGGCATAGCTATCTCTGGAGTAGGCAGCGCTACCATCAGCGCGTTAACTGAAAAACCAGAAACATTCTTCCGCGCTTTCCTAGTTGTAGCCTTAGCTGAAGCCTTAGCGATTTACGGCTTAATTATGGGTATCTTGCTCTGGTTAAAAATATAAAATTCCCCAACCAACCATTTTTTAATTTTTAGAACATACAGACAACATTGTTGCGGCTTATCGTTTGCTGTAGAGGTAAATGGTATGTGAGGGGTAGCCTAATTTTGGGTTTTCACAGAAATTCTCGATTTTTTCCGGTCGCCAACCGATAATTTCATAATCGTGCGAAACTATGCGCGCACCTTTTTTTAGGTCACTCTCAAGTTTTGGTTTAATTTTTTCATTCGCGCTTGTTGTTAAATAAAGGTAAACTACATCTGCAGAGGTTAAGTTCACGTTAAACATGTCATCGTTGATTATTGTAACGTGGTCGTCTAAGCCATTCTCGTGGATGCCGCTTAACGCTTTTTTTGTCAAATCTTCACGCAACTCGATGCCCACACCTCTGGCCCCAAAAGACTTTGCTGCCATAATTACGGTTCTGCCATCTCCAGAACCTAAATCAAAAAGGATTTCTCCAGCTTTCAGATTTGCCAGCTTCAACATGTATTCAACTACTGTTGAAGGGCTCGGAACAAAAGGGGCTATAAACATCTTTCAACCATCCTAAAAATACAAAATGCTGCTATGCCACATAAGCATCTTTTTTGGGTTGAGGTCTTCGTGCTTCGCCGCATTTTATACAGCTTTGAGCGCATAGATCAAGGTATTTTTCTTCATCGCCTGTGCTGATAGCTTTTGCTGCTTTTACGCACAGTTCGCTGGGTTCTTTGCAGCCCTCTTCACTGCACAGATTGGAGATATATTGACAGACTTCCTGCACATCTTTGGGCTCCAAAACTGCCCTGTGGGTGCGTACAACCAAACAAAGTTCTCTTGCCATTACGCAGGTTTTGACGAATTTTATGCGTTCAAGAACTTCGTTGCGTAGATTCTTTCGGCTTATTTCCACTTTTAGTTCTCCTATGGGTATAACAAGCAAAGCAAAATAAGTTGCTCTTTCTTTAAAAAGTTGCTGTCATAAATAGAAACCCAGTGTTTATTTAAACCGTTTGCTCAAAGCCTTCCGCTCAGCTTCCAAAACCAACTCATAAAACTTATCAGAAAGCTTGTCTTCTTTCTCCAAAACTACTACAACCTCCGAAGCCCAAACCCTGCGGGCACTCAACGCAACCGCCGCGACTTTCCCATATTTTTCAATTAACTCAGCAGTTTGCTTAGCGTGCGAACGCATTTTTTCCTCGTTTTTAGCTAATTTTTCGCCATGTTTTTCTACCAGCGGCAGGGCTTTTTCTTCTTCAACTTTAAGCATACCAAGCGCAAATGACCCACAATGTGGACATTTAGGTTTGTCTGGAAGGTCTTTGATGCGTATCATCTCCATGTAATTCCAGCAATGGGTGCAAACAAAGTTGCCTGTCTCGTTCAGCAACCTTGCCTTGGCGGATTCTACAAGCACAGCGCGCATCTGTTCAGGCGGAATGAGGTCAGTTTTCATGCTAACCCGCTCAATTCCCACCCTAGCCACAGGCGTCGCGTTGCCACCTGTCTCAACTACCTGCCACCGAACCTGGCCATCACGCAAACGCCCAAGCACCATCACCAACCCGTCGGCGTCTAAATCCTTGGAGAAAACCTCCTTGAGCCCCTCATCATAAATGGGGGTGCCTTCAAAACTGGTTATCAGCTTTTGCATGCTAACGTTACTAAAATCAGCCCACTTCTTTAATGCACCAAACCGCCGAGCCACCTGAATCACACGGCGCTTAAACAACCCAGTCTTTACCGTGGACAGCATCAACGTGTTTCTAATTGCTTGTTCGCTGAAGGTCTGGATTTCTTTTAGAACTTCAACCAGCCACTCAGCACTCATAAAACTCATGGTTTGCACAAAAATGCGGTAGGGGTCATGCTGCACCACAATTCCTCGACCCAGCTTATCCGAAAGCACTCGCCCTAAGAACTGAGCCAGCGCTCTGTTAGTTAACGAACCAAAATTGGAGTGCACAATGACAAATTCTCCCCAATTTTCCACCACAATCCGCTCTGGAGTAGGCACTGGAAAACCGCTCTGAACCTGCTCCACCGTTTCTGCCAACGCATGCAGGATTGTTTCTTTATCTGCGCAGTAACGTTCCTTTAGCATCGTTGCGATTTGCAAGGGAGATGCGCCGCGTTGGTTTTGTTGTTCGACAAAGCCGCGAATTTTCGCCACTTCCTGTGTTACCTCGTAAGGGACGGGGATTTCTTCACCGATCCAACTAGGGATTGAGCCGGTGGGGTCATCAACTGCACGAACGTAGACTTTGTCTTCAGTGGCGTGAAATATCTGCCATGGACTGCCGCGGATGATGAACTTGGTTCCCGGCTTTCCGTACTCCGCCATGAAGGCTTCGTCTAAAACGCCAATTGAAGAATCAGTTGACTCATCTATAACTAAGAACTGTTTTTCTTCAGGAATCATCGACAAATTATCAAAATAATATTCAAACAGTGCTTTGCTCCGTTGCGGTCTTAGCACCACCTGGTCTTCAAACGATGCCCAAGCCAACCGAGGAAACCTCCCATGCATGTATTTGAGGATTTTTTCTATATCTACCAGCGTGAGGTTTTCGAACGGGGCGGCTTTGTTGCATATCTGGAGGATTTCGTTAAAGGTTAAGCGCTTGTTTTTTAGCAGTAACCCAGCGATTTGGTGAGCTAAAACATCGTAGGGTTTATCAGGAACAGACAGCGGCACCAACTCTTCAGCGAGAGCTCGTCGCGCTATGACCAAGGCTTCAAGGGTGTCATCGGAATCCATCCCGATAATTATGCCTTCACTTAACCGTCCATAGGTGTGTCCTGCTCTGCCCACACGCTGAATCAGCCGGGAAACCTGCCGTGGACTCATGTACTGAATAACCAAATCTACATGACCAACATCAATGCCCAACTCTAGGCTGCTAGTTGCTATTAATCCTTTGAGGGCGCCTTGTTTGAGCCCCGTTTCAGCAGCAATACGCGAAGGCTTAGCTAAGGAGCCATGATGGATTGAAATTGGGAAATCGACATCCCAAACCTTAAATCGGGAAGCTAGAACCTCTGAAACAGAACGAGTGTTAGTGAACAAAAGCACTGACTTGCGTTTGCCCATGTAATCGCGGATAATCCGTAACCGCGCTGCCACTTCGGGGTGGGTGTAAATTTTGGAGGCTAACTGCACATCTTGTTCGTTTGGCTTCGGATAAAGCACCTGTAGCCGCACCATTTTGGCAACTGGAACCCGAACAATTTCAACTGGGCGCTTATCGCCAACAAGAAACTGGGCTACTTTCTCTGGGCTGCCAACTGTTGCTGATAACCCAACCATCTGGAAATCTTTACCAATTAAGTCTCTTACGCGCTCCAGCGCCAAGGAAAGTTGGCTGCCCCGTTTGCTGTCTGCCAGTTCATGCACTTCATCCACAACAACCCACCGCAGGCTTTGCAGGTGCTGTCGCAGCAGCCAGCCTGTGAGTATGGCTTGTAGGGTTTCTGGTGTAGTTATCAGGATGTCGGGTGGGCATCGAGATTGTCGGGTGCGTTCTTTTGTTTCAGTGTCACCATGCCTAACAGCTAGCTTTATGTCTAAGTTGTTGCACCACCACTGCAAGCGATCAAGTAAATCACGATTCAGCGCTCTAAGCGGCGTAATGTAGAGGACTTTTATGCCGGGGGTTTTGGGTTGCTGCATCAGTAGGCTTAGGATAGGAAGGAAAGCGGCTTCGGTTTTGCCTGTTGCGGTTGGTGAGATGAGGAGTATGTTTTTTCCGTCGAGGATTTTGGGGATGGTTTTTTCTTGAGGTTCAGTGGGTTTTTGGAATCCCTTCTGTTCAATGAGTCGCCGAAGGGGCTTTACGAGCATTTCAAAAGCGTTTTCAGAAGCATCTGACAATCGTGGGTGAACCTCGACTTAATGGATAAGCTTGGGTTGGGTATAAAAAATGTTTTGAAGGTTTTTATTGTTTATCGAGTGTTCTGTGTTTTGTTTAGGTTTATTGGTATGTTTTAGTTGAATATCTTTTGGTTTAGTGGTTGCTTTCTACATTTCTTTTAGTATGCATTGACAAAAATATGTTTAAACTCCATGTAGAAATGCAAAATATCTATTGATAAGCTACGGAAACTTTTTTATCTTATTAGTATAAACCATGGAAATGAAGTACGGAGGAAAAAAATAATGGCTAAATGTCCAAAATGTGGAACCGATGTATCAAAGCCAAAGAAAACATGGAAAATGGCTGGACGTCCAGATAAAGCTGGAAAACGAATGCAACTTGAAATAGGACTCTACGAATGCCCAAAATGCGGCAACGTATTCCGCGAAGTACTAAGTAAACAGAAAATCTAAACAAAAGTGCAACAACAGAACAGCACCGCTTTGCTGTATTGCACTCTCCATTTTTCTTTTTTGAAAAGAGCGGTAGTTTTAAAACCAAGCAACCATATTGAACTGAATATTCAGATGTCGGCGATGGCGAACCTTGGTCAACCTCAAAGCATTCTGGAAAAATGACATTTACAAAACAGCAATCGCCGTCATTTTAATCATGGCAATCATCGCTGGATTTTTCTTAGGGCTTCAAATGGTGCTTGGAGCTGCAGTCCCTATAAGAGTTGTTGAAAGCGGAAGCATGTGTGTCCAGTACGATGGAGCCTGTGATGGGTGGAGCCACCCCTTTGACCACACACTGCATGTTGGTGATATAATCATCATCCAAAAAGTCAACCCAGCTGATTTAAATGCAAACTACCCTAATAGCGACATTATCGTCTACAAAAATCCCTACGGAGCTACACCAATAGTTCACCGAATCGTGGAAAAACAAGAAATCAACGGAACACTATACTTCAAAACAAAAGGCGATGGCAACGGACCAGAACCTTGGCCTGCAATACCAACCAGTTACGACAACATCCCAGACTCAAATGGTGTGCCACAGAATTTGATTGAAGGAAAAGTCATTTTTCGTATTCCGTGGTTTGGGTGGATTACTCTTTTCATGCGTGGAAACAACTGGGCGATACCGTTGATCATTGGGCTTATCATGCTGCTTGTTGTAATCGATTTTGTCTTGCCAATCATCAAAAAAAGACAAAAAGCAGCTGCTCAACAAAAAGATAAAGTCAGTTCAGTATAGATGTATTTATAAGGAAAACATGGTAAATGAAGTTCAAGGGCCTTTTAACAAGAGGAGAACGTATTGCCAAAAGTTAAAGCCACCATAAGCATTGAAAATGTTGTTGCTTCTGCAACCCTAAACCAAAAAGTCGATTTAAACTCTGTTGTTAAAGGTTACCCTGGAGTAGAATACCGACCAGAACAGTTTCCCGGCTTAGTATTCCGCCTCAAACGCCCAAAAACGGCCACCTTAATTTTCAGCTCAGGAAAAATGGTTTGCACAGGCGCAAAATCTGAAACTGAAGCTCGGCGTGCAGTCATGAAAGTGGTTAAAGAACTAAAAAAAGGCGGCATAATAATCATCGGCAAACCAGAACTGAAAATTCAAAACATTGTTGCTTCTGGCGGTTTAGGAGGAATGATTGACTTGGAAAAAGCCGCATACACGCTGGATCATGCCATGTATGAGCCTGAACAGTTTCCCGGCTTAATTTATCGAATGGCAGAACCCAAAGTTGTGGTTCTACTGTTTGCCAGCGGCAAACTTGTCTGCACAGGAGCAAAAAAAGAGCCAGATGTTTATGTGGCAGTCGAGAAACTACACAATATGCTGGAAGACTTAAGCCTAATCTATTATGAATAACCTACTGCTTTTTTACTTGTTTTAGGATGGTTTTTAGATTTTCAATGTCGATTGCGCCTATTTCAAAGAGCGTGTTAGCTATTTCACTCATGTTCAGAAGCGAGTGAATTTTGATACCGCTGTTCTCCAAAAGCTGCCTTCCCCCTTCTTGGCGGTCAAGAAACACCAAAGCTTCCGAAACAACACCACCTTCCGCTCTGACAGCAGCTGCAGCTTTTTTTAGCGACAAACCAGTAGTAAGTAAATCGTCAACAAGCAAAACTCTATCGCCTGAAACCAAAACGCCCTCCACACGGCGTTCTCTTCCATGCCGCTTTACGCCTTTACGCATATAAAGGAAGGGTTTTTTGAGGTTGTAGGCAATTTGAGAAGCAAACGGAATCCCAGCTAAGGGTATTCCTGCGATGCGGTCAAAGTTTTTCAACCCAATTTCGTTGGTTATGGCTTGGGCGTAGAATTCCACGATTTGGCGAAAAGCATCAGGGAAACTTGGAATGACACGTAAATCAATGTAGTAGGGACTGGCTTTTCCACTGCTGAGTTTGAAGACCCCGAATTTTACTGCATCAACCTTGAAGAGGATATTTGCCATTCGCTCTTTTGTTGTTAAACTATTTTGGCTACTCACTAGTTTTCCTCCATTTTTGAGATTTGGTAAATTTTGTTTTGTTCAGGAACCAAGCAGGCAATTTTACGCGGACCGTTCTTGATCAACTCTGCAAACTCGTTCTGGCTTGCAGCTGTAGCGGTGTGGTATGGAACAGCGAGATGCGGCTTAGCTAAACGTGCAATCTCAAATCCCGTTTGCGCCGAAGCACCAGGAGCAATGCCGACAGTGCAGAAAACAATATCAAACAGCTCTTTCTGTCCCAACATAGCTAACTCTGGAAACGGCAAACTATCAGCAGTATGATACACCTTCACGTTGTCCTCGCTTGTTATGATGTAGGTTACGGGTGTTTTGGCTGGGTGGTTGGCTTTTTCTGCTTTTACTGTGACTTTGCCGATTTTGAATTCCATACCTGGTTGGGCTTCTCGGATTTTTTCTTTGGGAAGGGTGATTTGGAGTTTTTTGGCGGATGTTTGGTCGGCGATGATTTGGCAACTGGTTTCCCGCTGTATTTCCTCAACCAATCTTGGGTCAAGGTGGTCGTAGTGCTCATGGGTAAGCAGGATTGCATCCACGTTCTGAAGGTTTTTGGCTTTCACGTCAACGGGGTCAACGGCAAGGGTTTTTGAGGGAGTCTTAAGCAGAATGCCACTGTACTGGTTAAACCAGACAAAAAATACCGAGTTACACTCAGGGACAGTCTGTACAGACAACTTGATTCCTCATAACTAACTATGCAAGAAGCGTTTAAAAGAAGTTACGCACCTTTTTTATCTCTTCATGAGGGTGTGGCACCTGTTTTTTCTATACCAGATGAAGACAAAGCCGCTCTTACGCGTCATCTTCTAGCAGACTTTGAAGCCCAACGCCCTTGATTCAACGCTTGAAATGACGGCAGGACTGATCGTGGGCAATTCCATAACAAGTTACCACCAAAAAAACAAACCCAAAAACAAAACAAACATGATAACAAAGAATAAGCCTATGTCACTCGGGAGTAAATTGCTGTTGGCTCAATTTTCGTCAGCCGCATTAGCAAACGCACTTCTTGATTTGTAGTATGAATCCAAGATTACATATGCATATAAACCAAATAAATCTAACAATTCTATATAAAAAATGAACTGTAAACTTCAGAAATATCTAACACATACATCCCCCCACTAACCGACTCTCTAAACACCATAAACCGTAGTGAAACAATGTCCAGAATAATTGAAAAAAACACTGCTCCGGCTTTAATACATGAAACCGAACAAGAATTAATCGAATTAAAAGAATTTAACGAAAGCATAATTAACTCTATAAGCGAATCCCTTTTAGTCATTGATCCGAAAACCTATGTAATTTTAACTGCAAACGCTGAGGCAATTAATCGCATAGGTCTTCCAGTATCAGAAATTGTAGGCAAAACTTGTTATCAGGTTACCCATAAAAGTTCTACTCCTTGCTTGGCACCCAATGAATGTCCTTTGAGCAATCTCTTGAAGGATGGAAGCCCTAGCACAGTTGAACATGTTCATTACGATAATCAAAACAGAGAATTCAATGAGGAAATAACTGTATCTCCCATAAAAGACAATAAAGGCAACATGTTTCGTGTTATTCATCTCTCCAAAGACATAACAGAGGCTAAAAGATGGCAAACTGCTCTATCCAATTCTGAGGCAAAGTATCGAGCGTTGGTTGAAAATGCAAACGACGGTATTTTGCTTACCGATATGGAAGGTAATACACTTTATCGAAATCCCGCTTATTTCAAACAATTAGGTCTCCCAAATGAAGATACAGCAACCTCTGCCAAGATTCATCCAGAAGATTTACCAATTGTCAAAAAAAGAATGAAAGAACTAATCAAGAATGGTTTCTCAAGCGTTGAATACAGGGTTAAACAATCCAACGGACCTTGGGTATACCATTATGCAAGATCGACAATAATTAATAACGAAAAACAAGAACCCTCGGCGATTTTATCTGTAATTAGAGACACAACTGCAGAAAAACGTGCTGAGGAAGCGTTAAAACAAGCTGAAGAAAAGCACCGAACCCTACTAAACTCTGCAAATGTTATGATCCAATCCGTTGATGCATACGGAAAATTTGTTTTCGTCAACGATGAATGGAAAAGAATCTTGGGCTACACAGACGAAGAAGCAAAGGATATGACTGTTGTAAAGGTAATTCGCGCAGACCATATAGAAGCTTGTATGAATATTTTCACGAATGTCATGAAAGGTTTATCCATCAATAACATCGAGACTATTTTTGTTAAAAAAGATGGAGGCGAGCTTATCGTAAGCGGAAATGTCTGCCCCATTTTTAAAGATGATAAATTTGTTTCAACAGTCGGATTTTTCGTAGATATTACCAAGCGCAAAGAGACCGAACAAGAACTGGTAGAGTCCAACCGAAAAATTACGATAATGAATGAAAAATTGCGCGTAATTGGTAGCTTAACAAGACATGATGTTCGTAACAAACTCTCAGCTATTATGGCCTATACGTATCTTCTAAAGAAAAAACACAAAGACCTTTCTGATGTTATTGAAAGTCTTGAGAAAATGGAACAAGCTGTTGCTGAATCAACGAAAATTTTTGATTTTGCTAAACTCTATGAACAATTAGGTGTAGAGGGATTAACATATGTCAATGTTGAATCTAAGTTAAATGAAGCAAAATCGCTTTTCTCGGGGTCTATGCCAAATGTAATTAACCAATGTCACGGTCTTGAACTCTTGGCTGATTCGTTTCTCAGACAACTCTTCTATAATTTTATTGAAGATACACAAAAATACGGTCAAAAAACTACAACGATACGGGTTCATTTTGAAAGAAAAAACCAAGACGCGCTCAAGCTTATCTATGAAGATGACGGTGTTGGTGTCCCAATCGAAAATAAACGCTTACTCTTCAGGGAGGGTTTTAGCACTGGTGGCAGCACGGGATATGGATTGTTTTTAATAAAGAAAATGATAGAGGTCTACGGTTGGGAAATTGAAGAAAAAGGCGAATCAGGCAAAGGCGCCAAGTTCATTATAACTATACCTAAACTTAATTCTCAAGGCAAAAAAAACTTCATCATCAAGCATTAACTATCTCAGTGAAATTAATAGCTGGACAGACAATCATTGATGAAAGTTTTGATTTAACTATAGTTTTATCATTAACGTTTTACTTAGAATTTCGCTTAAGATCCATTCTGCATCCAACAAAAGTATTCAAAAAGAAGTGGTAAAGCTTCTAAACTGTAACCCCAGAAGCGCAAGTGATTTTCGGCGCTAAAAAAGCAGGGAGTGTGGCTTTAGCAAATGGGGAGGGCTTGGTCTTCTTGTTATAGAGAGGTATTGTGATTACAAATTTTACTCCTTCACCGGGGTTGCCCTCTTCGGTTATGGTCCACCCGTAGACTTCAATCATTTTCTTTACAAGTTTAAGCCCAAAGCCTGAACCGCCAGTGCTAAAGCCTTCAGCGAAAATTTTTTGTTTGTTCTTTCGTGGTATTCCAATGCCATTATCTTCATAGACTAACTTTACTTCTTTAGCGGTTTTTGTGTAGCTTAATTGCACTTTGCTAACAGTTTTTCCATGTTTTAACGAATTGTCCACGAGGTTATAGAAAAGTTGCCCCAGCAACGAATCAGCAACAACAGTCAACCCCTGAGTTGAATTGACAACTTCCACTCCAACGTGGGGCAACAACTCGACTGCCCAGTCAAATGAGTGAGCTACATTCACATCTTCAAGTTTTTCAGACCCAATCTTTTCATAAACCTTGCTGAACCTAAAGAGCTCAATAGATTGGTTGAAGGCTTGGTCGACTGCATCCACATACTTTAGTAGTTCAGGGTTGTCTTTCAATCTCTTGCGCAACAAATACATGTTAGCTCTTGCAGCCATAAGCTTGTTTCCAACATCATGACGAGTTAAACTGCCCAATACGCAAAGTTTTTCATTTATGCTTTCAAGTTGTGCATGCTGATTCGCAATAGCAGATAGCTTCCAACTACTGGATAGCGCAATAGCTGCGTAAACTCCAAATCCATCTGCAAGTTCTTTATCATATTCAGTAAAGCCCCCCGGCTTATTCGCAAATCCCAGTAACCCTACGGTGTTACCATCTACCGTCAAAGGTGCAAACAGTACATTCTCCAAGTAAACATGATCATTAGGCATAAATTTTACCCAGGAGCTGTTTGGAAAATCATTTGTATATGTCACTTTTTGAATTCTATAGGCTGTATCCAACAATCCCTGAACGGACAAATTAGAACGGACTGTGTAGTTTGAACCCGTTTCACCAAAAAATAAGACTTTATTTTCAGCCCCATCCTTAGGCAACAACACAACAACTCCAACAGGAGTATCCATCAAACGTTTAGCCGAATCAAAAATCTTCCGAGCTATAACTTCAAATTTTTCTCCCTTCAAAACTGCATGAGCACATTCCAAGAACGTTGATTCTTTTTCGTCTGCCCTCTTTCGTTCAGTGATGTCAGTAACTATTCCCAATATAGCCTGTCCGTCTTGGTACTCAATCAATTTAGAGTTGATAATAGCCTTAATTTTTTTGCCTTTTTTGGTAACCAAACTATACTCAAATGGTGCAACCTCTTTGCCAGACTGATGAACCTTAAAGGAATCCATCAGAGGCTTAACACACTCTGGTGCAATCAACCTTAAAAAATCAAAATCATCAGCATAGAACTCTTCACGACGATACCCAAGGATTTTTTCACACTTTTTGTTAGCATAAACAACTTTACCCTTGAAATTTATGAAAATCATATTAGGCGATTCTTCAGCAAGGTTCCTAAATTTTTCCTCATTTTCTAACAATGTCTTTTCAGCTTTCTTGCGTTCTGTTATTGGAACTGCAAGTTCTATGGCTGACGTAATATTTCCATACTTGTCTCTTAGTGGTGTAGCTCTTAATTCGATAAAGGTTGTTTCGCCTTTTGAATTAACTGTCTTGAACTCGTGTACATCGAGAGGTCTGTTTTCTTCAAAGACTTTCCTTACCCCGCAATCTGGACAAATATCGTTTCGGTGGATGGCCGCGTAGCATTTTTGATTTGGCTTAAACCCAGCTTCCTTTAGAATATTATTAGCCCAAATAATGCGATAATCTTTACCTACTATGGCCAAGCCTGAATCAAGACTCTCAGCTACCCGTTCAAGCGCTTCGTACTTTTGCTCACGTTCTAACTTCGCTTTCTTGGATTCAGTTATATCCTGCATTAAGCAGTGTGTCTTTTTAAAATTGTTATGCTCGTCATATTCAATCATTCCTTCAAAAGCAACAGAAGCTATTGAACCATCTTTGCGTTTTATCTCAAATTCACTGTGTATTCTTCCCGCTGACTTGAATTGTGGGAATCTTTGGCGAAACGCTTCCACCTGATTACCGAAAAGAAAGTCGCCAAACCATCGACCGACAACTTCTTCACGGGCGTACCCAAGCATTTCTAGCCAAGTCTGATTAACCTCCAGAAAGTAGCCTTCAGCGTTAAGAGACTGATAGCCAAATGGCAAACGCTCGTAAAGTTCACGATAATGTTTCTCGTTTCTGCTAAGTGCTTCTTGGGTTTTTTTCTGCTCTGTTATATCTGTGATTGAGCCTTCCAAGATTTTTAATTCTGGGTAAAGTCTGAGGGAGGTACGACAAAATCTTGTTTCGCCCTGTTTGTTTAGCATTTTGCAATCGAAATCTGTAATTTTTCCTTGCTCGCGAAGCTGTTGCGCCATCTGCTGCCGTTCCAAAGGATCTGCCCAATGTGTAACAGATGGCTTGCCTATAACTTCTTCACGGGTTAAACCAAAAATACTGAGAAACTTATCGTTGCAATCAAGAATTTCTAAGCCATCCAACCTTGTTCTAAACATGCCTATCTCGGCGTTATTAAAAAGACTCTTAAATTTTGCTTCACTGTCCATTAATTTCTTTTTCGCGTTTTTGCGTTCTGTAATGTCTTCACAGCTGCCCAGTATTTGTTTTCCTTTCCCTTCGGGTGTTCTTGCAAAAAGTATATCATAGCTTCGTAGCCAACGCCACTGTCCATTCGCATGTTTCATACGGTAATCAAGTTCATATACCGCATTATCTGGGGCATCTACAAATTTGGCGTGGTGTCCAGCTACAGCTTTAACATCATCAGGATGCAGAAGGTTGGCGAATAAATTTGAACCCATAGCCTGAATTTGCTCCGTTGTGTAACCCAAAAAGTCAATGATTTCTTTGTTACTGTAGACATTTCGGTTTTCAACTATATCGTAAATGTAGATAAGGTTGGGCGTAGAATCAATAATGTGTTGTGTTAAACGCTCACTTTCGAGCAGTTTGTTTTCTGTTTGTTTTTTTGCAACTGCGTTTTTTATACCATGTAGGAGTTCCCCGTAAACCGTTTCTGGGTTTCCTTGCTTGTTGTAGTAGCCGTCTGCACCCAAATTTAATGCTTCTATGGCTATCTCTTCTCTGCCTTTGCCTGTGAACAGGATGAAAGGTATGTCTATGCCTTTTTCTTTGAGTTCTGATAGAAACTCAAGACCGTTTTTCGTGGGCAATTCATAGTCAGAAACAACTACATCATAGATTGCAGAGTTAAGCTTCTTATGAGCTTCATCAATGCATGAAGCAAAGTCGATGTACAACCTGTCATCCAAACTTTGTAGAATCTGCTTGGAAATTTCCAAAATGGCTTTATCATCATCTACATGAAGTACCCGTATAAAGTCTGATTTGCTTTGGGAATTTAGACTAGACATTTATAGAGTCGCCATACCTATTATTGAAATTAGCCTTTTTATAATAGAGTTGTGAATTTGTAATCAACAAACAATACAAAAAGCAGCTGTAGAAACTGCTCAATCACGTTCGAACATCACCTGTCACAAATTCTACAATAACAAAATTTGATTCATACCAAAATTGTCTTATTGTTTTAAAGGCTCGATTGAACTTTATGTGAAGTTTTGATGAACTTTTACAACCTTTCATCGAGAAACCCATTCCGATGAAGATTTGACAGAACCTATTTTGATAAGGCTTAATAGTTTCCGGCACCGAGTACATCTAAACTGTAATGTGAATCGTCATGGTTGATGTTTGGCTTCCCTACGGAAAAACTGACGTTTGTGTCAGAGTTCCAGCCCGAAACCTGCTTGGCACCATCGAACCCAAAGACCGCGAAGGCGCACCTGACGCCAAAGCTGAAGTAATACGTGCCCTAAGCGAGCCCATCGGCAGCAAACGCCTAACTGAAATTGCCAAACCCGAAAACAAAGTCGCCATTGTAGTCGACGACGCAACCCGCAAAGCCCCAAGTGAAGCCATGCTATTGCCTGTTCTTGCTGAGTTGAATTCGGCGGGCGTAAAAGACGAGAACGTCACGGTTATTTTTGGTTGCGGAACCCACCGTGCTGTAAAACCCGAAGAAGCCGCAGAGTTGCTTGGCGAAGAAGCACTCAAAAGGGTGAAAACGGTCAGCCACTGCTGTACTGAGCCGGATTTTGTTTATGTGGGCACCACCAAAACTCACGGCAACAAAATTAACCTCAACCGCACTTTCGCTGAAGCGGATGTAAAAGTGCTGCTGGGCGATGTGGGTTTTCACTACTATGCGGGTTATGGCGGTGGCAGAAAAAGCATCCTTCCCGCGGTCTGCAGCGAAGAAACCATAAAAACCAACCACGCCATGCTGCTTAGCTCCAGCGCGCGAACAGGAAACTTGCAAGACAACCCCGTGCACATCGACATGACTGAGGCGGCGCGGATGGCAAAAGTGGATTTTATCGTTAACGTGGTGGAAAACAAGAAAGGTGAAGTTGTCAGGGCGTTTGCGGGTGATTTGGAGGCGGCGTTTTTGGAAGCCGTCAAGTTGGTTGACGAAATGTACCGTGTTACAGTGGACCGTCGGGCAGACATAGTTGTGGTAAGCGCTGGCGGACACCCAGCCGACATGAACCTCTACCAAGCCTACAAAGGTTTAGACAACGCACTGGATGCAGTGAAGCGGGGCGGAATCATCATTTTAGTCGCAGAGTGCCCCGAGGGATATGGCAACCAGGTGTTTTATGACTGGATGAATCAGCTAGGCGACCTCAAAGCGGTGGAGCGGGAAGTTAAACGCAACTTTGTCATGGGCGGACACAAAGCCTACTACCTGCTAAAAGCGCTACAGAATCATCAGATAATTTTGGTCTCCTCGCTGCCTGACTTTTACGCAACCAGCATCTTTAAACTCAAAACATCGCGAGCAGTCAACGACGCCTTGGCAGAAGCGATGAAAACTGCTGGATCAGCCGCACGGGTCTGGGCGATGCCTCTTGGCAGTTACACGTTGCCAGTGTTTAAGGCGCCAGAAGAAGCTAAAAACTAAAAACCCAGTTACCCAGTAAAAAATGGAAGGACACGTTTTTGCGGTTTTTAGCGTAACATTTAAGTTTAAAGTATGAAATTGGGTTTAGGCAAGGCGAAATGATGCAACAGACCTTTACGCTGAGAAAATTTGTCCCCGACGACCTTCAAAATGTAATGCAAATCAATCGCATCTGCCTACCTGAAAACTACACGGACTTCTTTTTCATAGACCTGCATCAACGATTCCCCGAAACCTTCATTGTAGCGGAAGAGAACGGAAAAATCGTTGGCTACATCATGTGCCGCATTGAAGTTGGACTGTCAAATTTTGGTTTCGGCGGCTTAGTACGTAAGGGCCACGTGGTTTCCATCGCGGTGATGCCACAAAGCCGACGCAAAGGAATTGCCCAAGCCCTAATCCGAAGGGCAGCAGAAGGCATGGGATATTACAAAGCCAAACAGGGCTTTCTGGAAGTACGCGTGACCAACGAATCAGGCATATCGCTCTACAAAAAACTTGGTTTTGAAATCACCCGAACCATCAATGGCTACTACTCTGACGGCGAAGACGCCTACGTCATGACAAAAAAATTAGTCTAACAAAAATTTTACTAAAACAAAGTTTCGGTTTTTTGCCACGGTACTCAGGGATGTAGTTAGGTTGGTTTAGCTGCTTAAAGGAGAAGGGGAGAAAAATGCAAAGACCCTCCGCCCATTGGCAGTTAAGCCAACCTAAAGATTTGCCACTTCCATTGCTACACAAGCAATAACAGCGATATAAAATAATGTGGGTTACAAATTGAAACAACAAGTAAGCGGTTAAAAGCTGGCTGCTTGCTAAAAGTATTTGAGTTTTAAGTCAGTTTTTGGATGCGTAACCCCCGCCTAAAATCAGTGGAACAAAAGTTCATGGTTACCAAACACAGTCAACAACTAAACGGACACTGACAGCAAAAGAAGCTGTGTCAATAAACACTTGAAAGTTTTGAGCCTCAGCAGCAAAGTTCACCAAACTTATTTCAACTGTTAACAACGTCAAGGGCAGAACGGCATAAAGGGCGTGTTTTTCCCTGACTTTAAAGAGCAAAACATAAGATAAAAACCACGGCGGCCATAAAACGCAAATGCGCCAAACATGCCCCCAAGGCCAACCAAGCGGATTTAGCGCCCAGCTAAACCAGTCACGTTTATGGTGTAAAATGTTGTTAGGATATAACATCCAGAAACCCACGCAATACCTTGGGAAGAAAACAGCAAAGACGCCATTTCTGGTTGCCTTCACTGGTTGGGGGTATTTGAATCACAAGATAACCAGGCTTGTTATGGGGATAAACAGGATAAGGTAAAGTGCACAAGCCATCGTTCGCTACGGAGCATCAGTGTGGCTATATTAAAAACCCAAATTAGCCTGTGGCGACAAGAAATCCTTAGATAGACTTTTAGTGATTGCACGCTGTAAACGCCTCACTTAGTTCATCGTAAGATTAACTCAATTAGCCTTATTCCCAAAAACAAAATTGAAGAAACTGCGCACCAGAAAACAAAAACTCTAAAAAGATAAGAAATTTTGGAGCCTAAGCTTTAGGCTTAAGCTTATCTATTGCGCTGCTTAGGCTGGCCATTTGGGCATTTGCTTTGCGAATGATGTCGGCGATGGTGTCTTTGGTTGGAATTGCCGCTCCAACTGAAAGAGAAACAGCTTTCTGGTGAGCATGTTGCAGAAGCGGTTCAATGGTGTCTTTGCTTGCATAGCCAACTTCCAATGCCAAAGCAAACGCTTCGGATTGTTTAGCTTGCAATTCTTTACGGGTGGCTGCAACATCAATTGCTAACTGATCGCCTGTAATAATCATGCCGTGGTCGAAAACTGCACGCATTGAAATGCCCAGCTCAACAGCTTTTATGCCCAGCTTAGAGAGGACACCTGCGAGACGTTCGTTGATTGGTTCGCCTTTCCGAACAACCAAGGTGTCTTTGCTAACCCAGACGCTGCCAGATTCGATTCTTGTAGGCAGTCCAACTGCATTAAGTTGGCTGATAACTGGGCCTGGAGGTTGACCAGTGTTTCCTGCTGGAACAACTACATCCATCGCGGCGATGTCGTTGGCTTTGGCGGTGGTTTTAACTTTGCCGCGTTCCAGCAACAATGCCAGCTTGAAGGGGTTAAGTTCAGTAAACAAGAAGACGTTTGATCCTTCCAAGTATTCTTCAAGTTTCTTTAATTCAGCTTGGTTGAGCTCATCGAGGGCGATTTTGATTAGGGTGTTTTTTAATACACGAAGGTAAACTTTGCCAGCCATGGATTTTTTAAGTTCCTGAAGTTGGGAAGCACGAACCTTTTGGAGGCTAGCTATGCCTATGGACTTGTATTCTTTGAATATTTCTTTTATTGCTTGAACTTCATTTGATTTTGCTTCTAATACTTGTTGAGATGGCATGATACTTCTACTCTTTAAGCTTTAATTTTGACTGGTTCACCCATGGAGGTCTTGACGAAAGCGTACTTTACGTTTTTGAGCCCACGCTTCAATTTCCCATCCAACATGCGGAGAACAGTCATAGCGTTATCCACTATATCTTCATCCTTCATCTGTTCAGAACCAACAGAAACCTGAATGATGGGTTGAGCACGCATTCTCACGACCACAGTTTTACGGTGCTTGTTGATTAGGGCAGTGAGGTCAGCGTTTGGCGGAACAGGAATAGGCATTTTGCCTCTTGGACCCAAAACTGGACCCAAAATCCTACCGACAAGGGACATCATTGGAACTTCGCAGATGAAAACATCATAGCTGGTTGCCAGTTTACGCAGGTCCTTCTTTTTGCCAGTTAAACTCTCCAAGTCAGCACGTTCAATAACTCTGTCAGCTGTGGAAGCCTTTGCTTTAGTGACAAAGTCGCCGCTGGAAGCAACAACACAGATTTTGTTTGGTTTATCTGTAACGTGTGGAAGCTCCACGACCTCTTGGATTTTGCCTTCTGGCGCTTTCATGTCGATTTCGACGATGTCGAGAATTAAGTCTATGGTTTGGTTGAATTTTTTCTGACCAGACTTTTCTTTTGCCTGTTTAACTGCTTCTGCTATAGTTTTGTTGTCTAGGGGCATTTTTAAGCCTCGTGCCATTGAGGGATTGGAAACCCATTATAAAAATATTCGCTTATCATTGTTGGGTACCGAATAATTGTTCATAGCTGCCAGCATCAATTTCTTTCTGGACTTCACGCGGGTCTTTGCCTTCAACAGTGACGCCTAAACTCAGGCAGGTGCCAAGCAACTCTTTGGTTGCTTTCTTGACGGTCGGAGCTAACAGTTGAGGACCTTTAATTTTGGCAATCCGAACAATCTGCTCCATGGAAAGGTCGCCGACTTTAACCGAGTTAGGAGTGCCGGAGCCTTTCTCAATTTTTAGTTCCGCAACAATAAGTGCAGAAGCCGTTGGGGTTCCGACGGTTACTTCGAAGGTTTTATCTTCAGTGTCAACACTGATTTTAACTGGAACTTTCATTCCAGCATATTCTTTGGTGACTTCGTTGATTTTGTTGACAATAGCAACGATGTTAACGCCTAAAGGACCCAACGCTGGACCTAAAGGTGGACCTGCATTGGCTTGTCCGCCGCTAACGATCAATTCTACGACTTTTTTCTCTGGCATTTAATAGTTCTCCTTATGCTTTTGCTTTTTCTACTAGTTTTACATAGTCTGAATGGACTGTGATAGGCAAAGTAAAGGTTGCCTCAAGAAGTTCGAGGGTAACCTCGCCTTTGGATTTGTCAAGCCTTGTAATTTTAGCGCGCATACCTTTGAAGGGTCCGCCAGTGATTTCTACAACGTCATCTTCATCAAGGTCTTCCATGACGGGTTTACGCACTATGTAACGTTCTATTTCTGCAAAGCTAACTAACCCAGGGATTCTGGAGCGGACATGCCGTATGCCTGCAATGGCTTCTTCCACCAAGTGGGGTCCGTCTGCTTCGACAAACACGTAGCCTTTTAAGGTGTCGGGGACAAGAAGAGATTTAATTGGGATATGGGTCATTTCAACTTTGGACGCAATTAAGCGTGCAACGTTGCGTTCCTGACCGGTTGTTGTTTTAACAACGAAAATTTTTACTTCATTTAACTCTTCCCTCTTGTCCAAGTCAAGTGCCTCCTAAGCACCACTAGGATTGAGTGTTGTTGCGATTAGTTTAATGACAAAGCCCATCAAGCCAACTGCGCCTATGCCTAGCAGGGTGATTTTTATAGAGAGCCAAAGCTCTTCCCTGTCTGGTTTAACAGATAGCTTTAAGGTTTTTGATGCCTGCTCAAGCCAAGATTTTATTCCCATACTTACCGCACACTCAACATTTCACTATTGAATAATAAACGTTACTGTAACGTTTTGGTTTAACATTCTACAGTATCAGCTCTTTTAAACATTCCCCAGTTAATAGATGCTTAAAGCTTCCTGAAAGACAAACCCACTGCGTCTAAAGCCGAAAGCAAACCAGGCTTGTCTTCGCTTTTTATACCTTTCCAATCCAATACCACCTCTGACACTTTCTCCAAAGATTTCGCCACACACTGCCCAAGCATTTCCGAATCAATAAGGGAAACAGCGTACTTGGGAACCATGTGACCAAACACCGCCTTGCCGGAAAGCGCCATCTGCGTAAACTTCTGGTTATAATGGGTTCCGCCAATGCCTAAAACGGCCTCGTCACGTGGCACTTCGAAATTAGAAACAACCTCAACAGCCGCATGGGCAACTGCTTCAGCCGCTCGCGAATCTCCCCACTGTAGAGGAGAACTGCCCAGCTCAACAAACATAGTGGGCACGTTTAGGCTTGGACCATGGTGAGTAACTTCAAACGAAACCTCATAATCAAGACGAAACTCTTCTTTGAAGCGGGCAAGAGCCTTCAACGCATTAGCCATGGCGACACCAGCAGAAACCGAGAGCGTTTTGGGTAGCCCACCAAGTTCCGCGGTGCCAAAGTTTCCAGGCGTATGAACTGACAGCGTAGGTTTGCCGCTTTGGCTGCTGTGTTGCGAAATGAAAACAACTAAGTTTGCTTCAGGAAAGTTTTCCGGGAGGTTCTGGGCGTTAACTGATTCATCCTGCAACGTCACCATTGTGACTATTTTAGAGTTTATCTCTGTGTTGTAGATTGGGTTTTGCTGGAATTTGTCGGAGGTTTGATGGAAGGGGTAATTGTTTAGGATTTGCTCTTTGATTTTTAGGCTTGCAAGGTCTTTTTTGGATGAAACCAGCAGAATCATCACAGTTCCCACAGATAGGTTTAGCTTGAGAGGGAAAAGGCTTTTGCAAAAAGCTTATAATTACAGGCTTAGTTTTGCGTATTTGAAGGCACATAAACATGCATCTGATTAACTTCAAGGAACTCTCAGGCAAAAACTTAGCCGCCATGGTGGATTTAGCCATCGAAACCAAAACCAACCCCAAAAAATACCAAAAAACCTTCGAAGGCAAATCTGCTGCGCTTATTTTCCAGAAAACCAGCACCCGCACCCGTGTCTCCTTTGAAGTTGCCATGACCCAACTGGGCGGACATGCTCTCTACATTGATTGGCGAACCACCAACTTCGCTTTAGCTGACATCTCAGATGAGTTGCAATATTTGTCACGCAACGTGGATTGCATAATGGCACGGGTACTCTACAACAGCGACCTACAAAAAATGGCGGCTGCATCTCAAGTGCCAGTCATTAACGGTTGCGATGACATGTACCACCCAAGCCAAGCCCTTGCAGACTTAATCACCATAAAGGAGAAACATGGTAAACTTGGAGGCACAAAACTGGTCTACATCGGCGTCCACAATAATGTCACCAACTCCCTGATTGAAAGCTGCACCAAAACAGGCATAAAGATCACAACCGTCACTCCCATCATAAACCAAGCCGCCAAAGATGAAATGCTGCTTTCGGAAGCCAAAAAGACGGGATTTTGGCAGCAGACCTTGGATGTAAAAGCGGCGGTGGCGGACGCGGACTTTGTTTACACCGACACATGGATTGATATGGAGTTTTTCACTGACCCCAAATTCGCCGAGGAAAAAGAGAAACGCACCAATTTGATGATGCCTTACCAAATCAACCAAGAACTCCTCGAGGACAGCAACGCGTATGTCATGCATGACATGCCTATTCACCGTGGCTACGAAATCAGCGCAGAAGCCATCACAAGCCCAAGATCAGTCATTTACCAGCAGGCAGAAAACCGATTATACTCGGCAAAGGCCATTTTCCTCAAATTAATGGGCGCTTGAGCCTTTTTTGTTTGGCACCCACCGAACCGTCTTCCATTGAGCCCTGCCAACCTTTTTGATGGGCGTCTCTCCTCGGTAGCCACAAGAATAGCATTTTCCATCATGCACTGAAACCACATCGCCACAGCTGGGGCAACTGTATTTGGCTTGCTGACTTTTAAGTAAACCATCTATGCCTCCAACTTGGATTTCTTTGAGGTTCTCTATCATACTCATGTTGTAGCGGGCGCGGTAGTGCTCATCAAGATGGCTAAGCCGCGGACAGGGCATATCAGGACATTGGGCACACGATATCAGTCGGGTACCGACTTTTCTGGGACAATCCCTCTTGATGAAAGCACAGTTTTTACCTCGAATTCGGCAGCCTCGGCAGTGGGATACTTTGCCTTTCTCTTTGAGGACACCACGTGAATAAGCAAGGTAGGTTTTGCAGATGCCACAGTTCATGCCACATGGCGCAATCAGGTCTGCTGTGAATTTGATTTGAGACACCAAAGAAGAATTGCAAATGCGCCTCTTAAGTGGTTTATGCTCAATGGGTAAATTGAAAATTTTGGTTGGTGTAAGCGGTTTATTTCTCTGCAGGTAAAGGCAATTTATAATTCTGTTCCATTCCAGAAAATCTCTTTGGTATAATGGACACCGCTGGACTGTAAACTGTCTTGGTAAACTATATCAAGATTTGGTCCATATTGTGTTAGCAAACTCGTTACGTTGCCCCATATGCTAGCTGAAAGGCTGTCTGAGGGCCATAGACCCCAAATAGTGTCAGTTGGTCCTCGAAAACCAAACCCATAACCCGCAGGAAGCACATAGGCCACTCGGTTTTGAGCGGAGTTTTGTGGCTGTGGATTTGTATGCATGTAATTCCAGAATTGCTTCATTGCACTGAGCTGGTCGGGTTGCAGAATGTTTTGGGTATAGTTTAGGTTACTGTCAAAGACTAGGATGAATTTGGCGCCGTTTTGATAAGCATAGACCATGTCATCGTATAGTTGAGTTGCATTCTCTAGATAAGGCGCCTGGTTGTATGTGTCGGTTATCATTACCCCCCAGTCCTTGTCGTTCACAGCGGCTGCTCCGCGGCAAAGGGCGAGTTGAAGAGGCTTACTCAAATTATAAGCGAATTCTGCTAAAACCACATTGTAGCCTCCTTTGTAATCAAATTGGTAGAGTGCATAGTCAGACGTCATCATTGGAATGCCATCAAATCTGAAAACAGCCAAGTCCTGATTGAGGGTGGCCGCAAACTTGTTGGCAGCATCAGTGTAGTTGTCTGCTTGTTGCACAAGCATCAAAGAAATGTTCCCGTTCTCGACTGAAGAGCGGGCGCGGTCTATTTGCGCACCTCCAGCTTCATCATAGGGAAACAAACCCCAGAAACGGTTTCCCCAAGTTTGCCTCGCCGCAATTACCCATTGAGTCTGGTTAAAGGCTTCAGGATTTATGTGCCAGAAAGGCGCAAAGGACAGCCCACTGTAATTGATGTACTGACAAACCTCGTTGAGCTCGGTCATGTTGTAGGTTATTACGTTACTGCCTATAACTACGAAATTAGTATAGCTGCTAACTTGGCTTACAAGGTCTTCAAAGCTTCCCACATCTGAGAATGCGATGTCAATGCCGAAATAAACATTTGGGGAGTATTTTATTGATTGATTCACGATGTGGATGCCCGCCACTACCCCAACCAGCAATACGACAAGCAAAAAGATTAGAACATACAGGTGTAATCTTTTCATTCACATCACAATTCATTAAGAAAACAATTTTGACTACCTATCTTTAGAGCACTCAGTTATCCTTAAAATATTTTGTTTTGAAGCACATACGTAAAAAAATAAATAGCTCTGCTTCAAGTCCACGATCTCTTAAGGCTAAAAAAACGCAAATATTATGTGCGATACTAATTAGAACATAATCATCACAAGAACTACCAACATAATTCTTAATTAGCCCCTTCGATTAATGGGTTGGCTGAGGTAATTTAAAAATGGTGAAGATGGATTTCGGCGGCGTCAAAGAAGACGTCGTCACCAGAGAAGAATTCACGTTGGCAAAAGCCCAAAATATCCTAAAAGACGAAGTTGTCGTCTCACTTGGCTACGGAATACAAGGCCAAGCCCAATCCCTAAACATGCGTGACCAAGGAATAAAAGTAATCATCGGACAAGAAAAAGAAGGAGTATTCAAAAAAGAATGGGACAAAGCAGTCGCCGACGGCTGGGTTCCAGGCAAAAACCTGTTCCCACTTGAGGAAGCAGCCAAAATGGGCACCATCAAACTGTTCCTTCTCACCGACGCAGGACAAAAAGCGGTATGGCCAAAAGTCAAAACCACCCTCAAAGCTGGCGATGCCCTTTACTTTAGCCACGGTTTTAGCATCGTCTACAAAGAACAAACAGGCGTGATCCCACCAAAAGACATAGACGTCATCCTAGTAGCACCCAAAGGCAGCGGCACATCCGTGCGCAGAAACTTTGTCGACGGCAGCGGGATCAACTGCAGTTTTGCCGTGTTCCAAAACGCCACAGGCAAAGCAGAAGAACGCGCCAAAGCCTTAGGCATTGCCATCGGCGGAGGCTACCTGTTTCCAACAACCTTTGAAAAAGAAGTCTACAGCGACCTAACAGGCGAACGCGGCACATTGATGGGCGCACTTGAAGGCATCCTTGAAGCACAATACAACACCCTACGCAGCCATGGTCATAGCCCAAGCGAAGCATTCAACGAAACCGTCGAAGAACTCACGCAGAGCCTAATCCGCTTAGTCGATGAGAACGGCATGGATTGGATGTACTGCAACTGCAGCGAAACCGCCCGAATCGGCGCACTACGATGGAAAGAACGCTTCCGCAGCGCAACCCAACCCGTGTTTGACAGCCTCTACGACTTGGTTGCAGCAGGCGAAGAAACCCGCATCGTCTTGGAAAAGAGCAAGGCACCTGACTACCGCCAGAAACTCGCTGACGAACTCAAACAGATGGGCAGCAGCGAAATGTGGCGTGCAGGCGAAACCGTCCGCAGTCTGCGTCCCAAAAAACCAAAACAGTAAAACCCACTTTTCTTTCTTTTTAATTTAATTTCCTCACAATAGTATGTGGGTTGTTGCAGAGTTTATTATGAAACAAATTTTTCTAGATTAAGTTAAAATAATAGTGCCTATAAAATCAGCACCCTGGTGACGAACATGATAGTTAGCAAAGGCAACTTTACCCAAGACACTCTGAAAGACCAAACCGCCATCGTAACAGGTGCAGGACGAGGGATCGGTTATGAAGCAGCTAGAGCGCTGGTTTGGCTTGGCACAAACGTAGTTATCGCTGAAATAGACGAGAAAAACGGCAAAAACGCCGAGGAACACATAAACAGGGAGTTTGGCGCAGGAAAAGCCTTCTTTGTCAAAACTGACATAGGCAACGAAAAAAACATTGACACACTCGCAGAGGCTAGTTTTGAAAAGTTTGGCAAAGTGGATATCGTTTTAAACAACGCTACTGTTTTCCCGATGGGCGCAATAAAAGACGCCGCAGTCCACGCTTGGGATTTTAGTTACCAAGTGAACTTACGCGGACCAGTACTTTTGGCAAAAAAATTTGTTCCCAAGATGATTGAACAAAAACACGGCACCTTTGTCTGCGTTTCCTCTTCAGGCGCAGCGCCATTTATGGGACCTTACGAGGTTTTCAAAACCGCCCAAGTCGAGTTCGCCAACACGCTTGCTGCTGAGTTGGAAGGAACAGGAGTTTACGCTTTCACTATTGGTCCGGGCATATCAAAAACTCCTGGATTTTCTGAAGGGGGAGCCAAAGTTGCGGAACTTATGGGTATGAGTTTAGACCAACTGTTTGAACTAAACAGAAACGCGCAGATTTCCCCTGAATCAGCAGGTGCAGGCTTCGCGTTAGCAATTGCGCTCGCTAAAAAATATCATGGACAAGAAACCAGCTCAATCCAAGTACTAAGAGAAGCAAACATCCCTATAGATGGACAAGATCGATCACAGGCACCAACCCAACCTACAAAGCAAACCCAAGCAACCAGCACACAGAAGGATACAAGGGGAAAAGCTGAGCTCTATCAAGCTGTCCTTAAAACCTATCTTGAGCAGTCAGAAGGCTGGAAAAAACGTAACCTGTTTGAGCGGCAGTGGGTTTCGAGGGATTTTAAGAAAAATACAGGCATGTCCATCGATGAGATGCAAACTACCATGAAAACGCTGGAAAATAACTTGTCTTCTGCTTCCATAGCGGATTTCGTTGAGCCGTTAAAACAGTTAGCCGCCTACTACGCCCACCAGCAGGACCAGCTTCGGAGCTTTGAGAAAAACTCACAAAAACTCCAAGAAAACCTCAAAACCATCGACGCGTGGATAGCTGACGCAAGAGCACTTCTGCAAGCACTTGGCACTTAACCAACTATCTTCTCCAATATTTCTCGGTAGGTTATCAGCGCGCTTTTTTCGTCAGTTACACCTTTTATGAGCATGCGTCCGCCGTTAAAAAGACTGACCTCATAGCCTTTGTAGTCAAACATTAGCGCCAACCGCGATTTCAAACGTAACTTGAATTGATGGGTGACTGTTGGGTACAATTGGTCGAGGTTGAGTTTTATGGGTTTTTCGGGGTTGATGTTGGCGGTGTCTTTGCCGCAGAGCCAAACCAGTCGTTCTCCACCTGCAATTGAGGTGACTTCGCTGTGGCAAACAGGGCAGCGGGTGCTTTTGGAGATGTCAATTGTGGTAAAGTCCATGTCACTAAGGTCGCAGACTAGCAGCTTGCCCTTCAGGGTGGAGCCCATGCCGGTGAGAAGTTTGATTGTCTCCATTGCCTGCAAAGAGCCAATGACTCCTGTTGTTGCGCCCAAAACGCCGCGGGTGTTGCAGGTCTGCATATCATCATCAGAAAGATTAGGCAATAAACACTCCAAACAGCCAGTGTCGGGCGGTGCAAACACGGATAGGTTGCCTTCTATGCCTATGGCAGCTCCAAATACATATGGGGTTTTGGTTTTTACGCAGATGCGGTTTACAAGGTAACGGGTAACCATGTTGTCTAAGCCATCCACAACGCAATCCACACCTGTCAGCAACCGCTCAACGTTGGAGGCGTTTACGTTTTCTGGGATTGCTTCAACTGTTACGGTGGGGTTGAGGGTTTGGAGGCGTTGGACGGCGATTTCAGTTTTGGGGTAGCGCAAGTCGCCTGGGTTGTAGAGGATTTGGCGGTGCAAGTTGTGGATTTCCACAGTGTCTTGGTCGATTAAACGGATGTAACCGACTCCGGCCAAGGTGAGGTAAAGGGAGGAAACCGTGCCAAGGCCACCTGCGCCCACGATGGCGATTTTGGATTTTGCCAGTTTCTGCTGTCCAGCTTCGCCTAACTCTTTAAGGATGGTTTGGCGGCTGTAAAACGTCTTAACAAACGTCTGCTTTTCTGCTTCATTCACCGTGCATTCATCTCTTTGGTTGTTAATTCATGCTATATTTGCCTTTATTGTGAAACTGCCTTTCATATATTTCTCTAACCTGCCCAATTGTGCTGGCATCGGCGGGATTTTTGTCGTCGCGTATTTTGGTGATTCTGGCAAACCGCAGTGCCATGCCGCTTTTGTATTTGGGGCTTTGCTGAATTTCGTTGTAAGCAACTTCCACCACGATTTGGGGAACCACAACTATGCGGTGGCCTTGTTGGTTAACTGCGGATTTTTTGAGTTGCCTTGTGAGCTGGATGATTTCGTTGTCGGTTAAGCCTTTGAAGGTCTTGCCGATATTGCGAAAAGACCCTGTTTGCGGGTCCAGTGCACCCAAGTAATAGTCCGATAGCCACCCTTTTCTTCTGCCATACCCATACTCAGCAGCTGTAATTACAAGGTCTAAAGGCTCAAGGATGGGCTTGATTTTCAGCCATCGCTTCCCTCGGCGCCCAGGCGTGTAGGGGCCGTCAAGTTTTTTCGCCATCAAACCTTCGTGCCCCGCAACAAGGGCAGCTTTCAGGAAAGCTTGAGCGGCTTGAGGCTGGTCAGTTACTAACTGTTCTGTTAAAGAGATCTTGTTGGCAGTTTGGGTAAGGATTTGTCTCCGCTGAGTATAGGGTTTATTGATTAGGCTTTTACCGTTTAGGTAAAGGATATCGAATACAAAGAGAGTTAACGGGATTTTTTCTGCCATTCCGCCTATGTCGCGGGTTCGTTTGAATCTTCGCATCAAATGTTGAAAAGCAATAGGGTAACCTGCACTGTCAAGCGAGACCACTTCGCCTTCAAAAATCGCAGATTCCGTCTTCACGTTGGCTTTCACCGTTCCCACGATTTCAGGCATGCTTGCTGTAACATCAGTGAGTCTACGGCTGAAAATCTGCACTTGGTCGCCTTGCTTGTGGACTTGTACCCTTGCCCCATCATATTTGTATTCAAAAGCGGTTTCGCCTCCCTGCATGTCTAGGGCTTCTTGGATGTTTTGTGCAGTTTGCGCCAGCATAAGCTGCACGGGACGAAAAACCCTAAAACCCACCCTCTCCAACCCATCTGCACCTTGCTCTTTTAGAGTTTCTGCCACTTCCCCAATGTCGCCTAAAACCATGGCAGCATATTGCACCTTTGACAACGAAATATCAAACGCAAAAGCAATGGCCTGCTCCATCAAACCCTCGCTAAGTCCAATGCGCATTTCGCCAGTGAAGATTTTAATCAGGTACTTGGCTTCGGTAGGCGTGGCTTGGTTGAGGAGAGCGGTAATTAACCGTTCTTTTTTGATTCTTGACCCTGCGCCTTGGGCTTGGGCAATGGCGTCGAAGGCTTGACAAACGTCGGTTATGGTTAGAGATCTTTGGGTCAGTTGGGTTTGTTTTGTGGCTTTCGAGTTTTCCAAAACGGTTTTGGCAGCTGAACCAATATCGCCCGTTTTTGCCATGGCTTGGCGGAACAGATCCCACTCGAAGACGCTTACCCGCTCAAAGATGGCGCTAAGAGTAGACCAGCTAACGTCAAGTATTTTTTGGCTGTATTTTGGGAAAGCGCGTCCAACCATCATGTCTACTGCGGCTTTGATTTCTTTGCTGCCGAGTGTTTTTAGGTAGGCTGCGGTGTGGTCGATGATTTGGAGACGTTTCTTTGTGGTTTCCACTTTTTCCAGAACCTCGGAGAGGGATTGAAACAGCGCAGACATATTAGTCCCAAAATCTCTAACTAAATTAGAGACGTTTGAAGCTATAATTGCTTGCTCTAAACAGTTTCACTTTCACTGACCCCCCTGCTGTGGCGAAACGTTGTATGAACAGTGGTTTAAATAGGCAAAAAAGCCAACTGGAGGTCAGTGAAACAAAATTGCATCAAAAACTATTGCTCAAGATGGAACGGGCACAAACAGCATCAACAACAAAGTTAGCCTTTAACATACCAGACGTAGATGAGCTTTTTCCAGGTTTCAAAGCAGGCGACTTCGCCATGATTTATGGACCGCAACTGGTTACGTCGTTAGTAGCTCAACTCTGTATCCGTGCACAATTGCCCCATGAAATTGGGGGGTTAGCAAGCAAAGTTGTATTCATTGACGCAACAAACAGCTCCTCACTGCCAAACATCACCGAAGCAGCAGAAGGCTACGGATTAAATCCCCAAACAGCACTCGGAAAAGTCATCAATATGCGAGCATACACTGCTTACCGCTTAACTACTCTAATCATGGAAAAATTAGAGGAAGCCGTTGAGGAATCAGATGCAAAACTAGTCGTTGTCTCAGATATGGCTGTGTCATTTCTGAATGGCAACGTGGATGACCAAGAAGCAAAAGCAGTCTACAACCAAATCACAAGCTATTTGGCAAGTTTCGCAAAAAAACACAAAATCATTGTCATCGCCACGCACCTTTCGCATGAAAGTAGCAGAAGAAACAGTACCATACAGGAAATAACAAACGCAAGAGCAAACACAGTGCTTCGATTTACAAAAACACCTTACACCAGTGATGTAGAGTTAGAAAAGCACTCAACATACATGTTGGGCGTTGCCGAGTTTACGCTCAGAACCAAGCCATTAGCTGACTTTGCAGTAATAACTAGTGAAGTTCCCACTTTATCTTATAGCGTTTTACAAAAATAAAGGAAAATCAAGGATTTAAGAGAACACTGAGAATGAGGATTCGCCTTCAGGCTCTTCCTGTTTCTTGTTTAGCTCATCAATTCGTTTTGTGAGTTCTTCGACTTCTTTGGTGTTTCCCAGCACCTTTTGGCTGTCGCGCGCCTGCTCAAGTGCGCTTAGGCCGTAGCGTTCGAAGCCTTTAGAGAAAGATGTGTCAGCAGATTTCATAAAGAGTTCAACGGCTTTCTCGTAATCTTTGAGGTTAAAGCTGCATTCGCCTGCTTTGTAATTCATTTCGGCAGAACCAAAATAGTTTTGTCCTTTGTAATAGAGGTCAGCGACTTTGACAAACAGGTCGCGTGCTTCGCTGTATTGACCGTTATCCATCAACGCGTTTGCATCTTTGTGCATTTTGATTGGGTCTTCTTTAACGTTGCTCATTGAGGTTCACGTGCAATAGTTGCGTAAACTCCCATTTAGATTTTCCCTTTCCATCCCATGGAAAAAAGCGACTCCCTCTGGTTTTTTAACTGTCTCTTTCTTAGCGCATTGTTTAGAAAAAAGAGAAATTGGGGTATACAATAATAGTAGGGAGGGCACTCAATGCATCAAAATTCCCAAGCAAGACTTGAATGCGTACAATGTGGATCAAAAGTTCTAGTCTACCCGCTTAAAAACACCTGTGAAAAATGTGGTGGACCACTAGAATACAGAGGGATATTGCCTAAAAAAAGTACAGTTGATTTTTCTGGGGCACTTGGTTTTTGGAGGTACAGACAAATGCTTCCGCCAGTGAAGAACACTGTAAGTTTAGGTGAAGGCGGCACCCCTCTGCATAAAGCGGATAGACTTGCAAAAACCATGGGATTAACGAGCCTTTACTTGAAGGACGAAACACGAAACCCCACTAACTCCTATCGAGACCGCGCCGCTGCATTTTTGACAGCCAACGCCATTGACCAGAAATCTGAAACGCTTGTGTGCGCAACAAATGGCAATATGGGAGCTTCTCTTGCTGCTTACACCGCAAAGGCAGGGTTAGTTTGCCATGTTTTGGTTCCTAAAGTTGTTGACGTTGGTAAGCTGGCTCAGATGATTGCTTATGACGCTGTAATTGAGGAGTCAGGTGACATCGTAGATGACTCCATCCGAAAAGCCGTTGCATTAGCCAAAGAAACGGGCTGGTATCAAGCCACCGCGGAACTTAACCCGCTGGTGGTTGAAGCCCAAAAAACTATATCTTATGAGATTTATGAGCAGTTCGCTACGCCCGACTGGATTATTGTTTCGATGGGTAGTGGCGGAACTATTTATTCGCTTTGGAAGGGCTTTTTGGAACTCAAACAGTTGGGGTTAACTGACTCGTTGCCGCGGATGGTGGGAGTTCAAACTGAAGGGTGTGCACCAATAGTCAACGGACTCACAGACCAGCCAACATTGAAAACGTGCAGCCCGTCCACACGCGCCTTAGCCATCTTAGTAGGGAAACCGTTACAGAGTGAACTTGCCGCAAAAGCAATCAAAGAATCAAACGGGTTAGCCATAACTGTTTCAGATGCCGACATATTGACAGCTGAACTTAAAGTTGCCAAACTGGAAGGCGTTTTTGCTGAACCAGCAAGCTCTGCTGCTGTGGCAGCGCTCCAGAAACTAAAAACCAGCCAGATTTCAGCTGACAGTAGTGTTGTGTGTCTGATTACTGGAAGCGGGCTTAAAGCCACCGATGTGTTGCAGGCGTTGACGAAGAAACAGAAAGCGGCGGGGTTGGGGGTTGCGGTTAGCACGAAGCAGAAAATTCTTAAGATTTTGAGCGAAAAAGATTCTTATGGTTATGGTTTGTGGAAGCAACTGGGCAAGATTATGACGCGAGCTGCAGTGTATCAACATCTTAATGAGTTGTCTGAGAGGGGGTTGGTGGTGGCTTATGAGGAGAAGGGTAAGAAGTTCTTTCGAGTCACTGAGCGCGGCAGGAAGGTTTTGGCGGCGTTTGATGAGATTCAGGTGCTTTTATGATGGTTTCGGCAAGTTTATTAGATGGTATAGCTGCAACTATACTAAAGTCACAACTATACTAAGGCAAAAAACATGCAACAAAAATACAACCCACCCACAGTCTTCAAAATAGCGGCAGCCGCAATCTTTGCAGCATTAGTCGCCGCCGCCACCCTACTTTTCGTAATCCCCATCCCCGCAACAAGCGGATACTTCAACCTTGGTGAAACTCTCATCTATGTCGCAGCGCTACTTTTTGGGCCGTTTGTGGGGGCAATTGCAGGCGCAGGAGCCTCCATAGCCGACGCATTAGTGGCAGTTCAATTTGCACCCGGAACTATTACTATAAAAGCAATTGAGGGCTTTCTTGTGGGTTTTTTGACAAAGAAAATTAACCAAAAAACCAAACGACTCACGCTAAGCGCCACCATTGCCATCGTAATTGGCGGACTTGAAATGGTTGCAGGATACTTCTTCTATGAAACCCTCATCCTAAGCTACCCCGTCGCAGCCGCAGCACTTGAAGTCCCCTTCAACATCGTGCAAATGCTCATTGGCTTATTAATTGCCGTGCCCCTCATGCATGCCGTGATACAGATTTTCCCACAGCTTAAAAGCCAGTTTTAACAGAGGATAATCCATGAAGCTTCCCCCTGGAAAAATCCCCATAGACATCCTAAAAGAAGTCGTTTTCAAAAACCTCGGCGCCGCCCGTACCGAAGTCGCCCTTGGTCCAGCCGCAGGCTTAGACGGGGCAGTTCTGGATTTAGGTGCCAAAAACGTAATCGTCTCCATGGACCCCATCACTGGTGCAGTGGACCGTGTCGGTTGGGAAGCCATAAACGTCAACGCCAACGACGTTGCCACGTTTGGGGTGGAACCAGCGTTTTTCTTCTCCTGCATCATGCTGCCTGAAGGCGCAGACAGCAAAATCGTGGAAACCATAAGCACCCAAATGCACACCGCCGCCCAAGAGTTGAGAATAGCCATCGTGGGAGGACACTGCGAGTCAACCCCCGGCTTAGCAAACCCGATTGTGGTGGGCTGCATCATGGGGCTAACGGAAAAGGGCAAATACGTCACCGCTGCAGGAGCCAAACCAGGCGATAAACTGATTTTGACTAAAACTGCAGGTATCGAGGGCACAGCCATATTGGCCTCCGACCGTGAAGCGCAGCTCTCAAAAATCTTTAACCAGACTCTGCTTGAATCAGCTAAAGGCTTCTACAAGCAGATAAGTGTGGTAAAAGATGCTTTAATAGCTTACAAGGCAGGGGGCGTCCATGCTATGCATGATCCAACAGAGGGCGGCGTCCTTAATGGTATTCACGAAATTGCAGATGCTTCGGGTTTGGGGGTGCAGGTTTTTGAAGACAAAATCACCGTTGAACCAGAAACCGCCAAGATTTGCCGTTTATACGAAATTGACCCCCTGCAGCTTATCAGCTCTGGCGCGTTGCTCATTGCCGCTGACCCAGTTGCTGCAGACAAAATAATTCAGAATTTATGTAACGAACACATTTTTGCTGATGTAATTGGCGAATTCAACCAAAATCCCAACAAACGAATATTTGTCCGCAAAGATGACTCAGCAGAAATGCTTCCAAGACCAACCTCAGACCACCTATGGATTGCTTTATCGCAGTAAATCAGTTCCAGATTTTTAATAAACCAATTAGCTTGAATCTGATAATGGTTTTTATAGTGCTACCCTGAGATAGAATAATAACAATTAATCGGCTAGTGACGCTTATTTGACGGTAGGTTTCAAAAAAGCAGCATCCATAGCGGCACGTTCTCTTGCGCCAAACAAACCTCATCACGCACAGTGGCTTGTCACCAGAAAATGCAACTATCAATGCGCTGGATGCAATGTTTGGAAAGAACCTGACTTAGGAGAACTCACAGCCGACCAAATAAAAAAAGGATTAGATATCCTAAAAAAACTCGGCGTAGTTGACCTAGTAATTTCAGGGGGAAACCCGCTTCTCCGAGACGACATCGGCGAAATAATCAACCACGCTACAAAACTTTTTGTCACCACAGTTTACGACAACGGAAGCATGGCTGAAAAAAAGATTGATTTGCTCCGAGACGTGGATTTTGTGGCAATTTCAATCGACAGCCTTGATGAAGCAAAAAACGACGCCATTAAAGCAGTGCCTGGCGCTTGGCGAAAAGCCACCAAAGCTGTAGAAACCCTACATAACGAAGGGATCAGGGTTAGTGTTACTCCGACGATTTCACAGAAAAACATCTACGAAATTATGGATATAACCAAGTATTTCACTAGTAAGGGGATCCCAGTTTGGTACAGCCTCTACTCATACGACATCAGCATAGATAAAAAACAGTTATTTAAAATCGGAAAACCAAACGACGAGTTCGTCATAACCGACAAGAAAGCAATGGTTGACCTTTGCAACTCAATTATTGGGATGAAAAAGAAAAACAACAAAATCCTATTAACTTACCCACTACTTGAGGCACTGCGAGACCTCTACCAAGAAAACAGCAAACGCGACTGGAAATGCCAAGCATTAAACCAATTTTTGGTAGTGGACAATTTAGGCAGAGTTGCAGGCTGCCACAGCCACAACTTTGCCAGCTCCATCTTTGATTTGCCTAAGCAGTGGAAAAGCAGCGAATTTGAAAAGCTACGAAAAAGCTACCGCGAATGCACCCAATGCAGCTATCTTTGCTACGTGTTTTACTCGTTGCATGGCAGCCCAAAAGGCAACCTATCACTTGCCAAGGATCAGTGGAAAAACGCCAAGCTAATTTTCAAATAAGCTAAGTTTCAACGTTTGAGATAAATCCAATCAGCTCCAACGGAATT
>JBJKPJ010000360.1:0-2447 GCA_046706605.1 Bathyarchaeia archaeon
CTGAAAATAAAAGAGCGCATACTCCCCGAAGAGGAGGATTAAACCTCCCTCTTTAAATCAGTTATTTTATTTCAACATTTGTAGCATTCCTATTTTTCTGCTGTCCTAAAACCTGAACAGGCTGTTCCAACACTTAGCATTAAAATCCAAAACCAACAATTCTACAAGTATACCCAAACATAAGGTGAAGCTATGAAGAATAAAGCAGTTGTTGGCGCAACGATGGTTTTAGTTTCCTTCATAACCATCATGGTTCTTTTAGAGATTGCCTACGGCACCCTCCAAGCAACCTTCAACCCTATAGCAGCCGCAACCGCTACTGTCGTGGCAGTTTTGGGAATGATTTGGTTTAAAAAATCCAACAAGTAAACAAAAATTAAGGCTTAGGCTTTTTGTTTGCGCGTTTGGGTTTTTTTGTTGGCGGCTGCTCATCCCAGTATTTTTCAAATTCTTTTGGGCTCATCAGGTTAAGACTGGCAAGCTGCTGGCTAAAAGCATCAAGCGCACAGGGATTGTTCATATGGGCACGGTAAATCTCCATCAACAAATCCACCGCCATCGCGGGCGAAATTGGTTTTTTAGCCATCAACGAAAATTCCTCGGCAACCTCAATTAAATCTTCATGAACCCTTAGCGGCAAATCCACAGGTTTAGTCACAATATCCCTCACAAGTTTTTAGCTATCTGCTGGGAATCTTTTTTTATTTTCTCCAACTCTTCCATTGTTGGTTTGCCCCGTATGTCACCAAGTCTGCCTTTAGTGCTTAGGTCTTCTCGCCCATGAAACTCCGCTGGAATGTACCATTCTGCAACGATGTTAAAGCCGAAATGCTCAAAATATTGCCGCATGGTTTTTCCCGCTGGTAATGCCTCGTCCATGCCCGTGTGGGGACCTGAAAAAGTGCAGAAGATCAGAGCGTTTTTTCCTGCAACCTTTGGGGAGCTGGGCAAAATTTTTCCTTGGCTGCGATATAGGTTAAGTTTTGCTTTCAGCATGTCAGCCATGGGTTTTGCCGGTTGCCACTCAATTGAAGGCGAACCAACACACACCAAATCGTAACTGTAAAAGTCAATATCTGTCGCGTCTTTAGGGCTCTGCAAATCCACCTTGACCCCGCCGCTTTCCAGCCCCTCTTTAATGGCGGAGGCAACTTTTCTAGTGTTTCCCGTGCTTGAATGGTAAACAAGTAATGCTGTCTTCAAGTTTATCGCCGACTTAAACTGGGTATGTAGACATAAAAAATTTGCCATGCCCAAAACGGAGTTTTAAGAAAAAATAAATAACAATCCAGCAACATTTTACTTTGAGCTCAACAGCGGCGTGCCTTGGAATGAAGCAAACTAAAATTTTGGCGGCAACGTTGCTTTTGGTGGTAACGGTTTTGGCAGCTGCCTCCCTAAACGCCGACTCATTTACCTCGGACAAAAGCAACTCAAAACTCATCCACGTAGGTGTCTCGTTTTGCGGGAACACCACAGCGGAAGCAAAACTGCTAATTGACAAGGTTAAAAGCTACACGAACCTTTTTGTTATCCAGTCGGGTCCCGTCAGCAAAAACCAAACCAGCCTAACTGAGATAGCGGATTACGCGGTTTCACAGGGGCTTGACATTATTCCTTACTTTGGAATTTTTGACCGTGACCAGCCTTGGCAAATCAGCTGGATTAACCAAGCCCAACAGAAATATGGCTCACATCTTTTAGGTATTTACTATTACGATGAACCAGGCGGAATCCAACTGGATATTCCCCTCGCAAATTGGACACGTTTCTTTAGCTCCTACAACACTCTCCTCCAAAATTCCTCCCGATACCAAGCCCATGCACCCGCTATAGCGGACTTCATCAACGGGAATCTTTCCCGCGACTACAAGACAGCAGCCGAAGTGTACGTGAACACACTTAAATCCGACAGCGGGCTCCAAACCCTGCATAACATGTCCCTATCGGTTTTTACCAGCGAATATGCCCTCCACTGGTACACGTACCTTAGCGGGTGGGATGTGGTTTTAACCCAGATAGGCTGGAACAGCACCGTCGCCCAAGACATAGCTCTCGCTCGAGGAGCCGCCAAACTGCAAGGCAAAGAATGGGGCGCCATGATAACTTGGAAATACGACACGCCGCCTTACCTGGATAGCGGAGCAGAAATCCTCACGCAGATGCAGATGGCTTACACCGCGGGTGCAGACTACATCGTGATTTTTGACTACCCACAAATCGGCAACAACCCTTACGGCGTCATGACAGACGAACATTTTCAGGCGTTGCAAACCTTCTGGAACGAAATCCAAACAGGCAAAATAAGCTATGGCTCCACACCAGGGAATGTTGCGTATGTATTGCCAGATGACTATGGGTGGGGAATGCGTAGCAGCAACGACAAAATTTGGTATTGGGGTCCAGATGCGCTTTCCCCGCAAATTTGGAACGCCAACCGGCAGCTG
>JBJKPJ010000361.1:0-1113 GCA_046706605.1 Bathyarchaeia archaeon
TCCGCGAAATTGGCACAACCACAAGCAACGTAGACGGAACATTCTCGTATGTTTGGACCCCTGACATCCCTGGAAAATACACGTTGACAGCGGCATTTGCAGGTTCAGGAGCATACTATCCATCTTCGGCATCTACCGCATTCTACGCTAGTGAGCCAGCAGCCACTCAATCACCTGCTCCTGTCACTACCACGCAGCCTACTGAGATGTACTTTGCAATCTCTACACTTGCCATTATCATCACCATCATCGTAGTCGGTGCAGCCTCAATACTGCTGTTAAAGAAGCGACCATAAAAAACCCCAAACCAAACAACTCCCCTTTCCTTTTTTTAGAAAGCACGGACGAAAAAGATGTGGGCTGAGTGGGCTCTGGTTAATTCAAATAACTGAGCGTATTGTCTTTCGCTCTTTCTCCTAATTTGGTCCAGAGCCCCAGCAAACCTCATAGCAGAATTACCATCCAATCCTAAACTTGAAACAAAGGCTATTTTTAATAAAAAGACCAAGTTAACCTGACTCTAAAATGTGTAATTTACTTTTTGGTGGTTTCTGTATTTTTGACTTTTAAAATTTTTTCCAATTTGTGTGTGCTTTGTTGGTAACTCCTTTACTCACAATTTATTAAATATAAGGTGTAGGAATACATTTTTTTCAAAATTAAAGGAGAGAAAAAAACGGAAATGAAAATAGTTAAAAAGAAAACTTTGACTATTGCGATAACTCTACTCTTGGCATTTTCAATGACGGCTTCAATGATGCTAATACCAAACGCGAACGCACACACACCGCCAATAAACGTGCCGACGTGGGCCTACCTCAGCGTCATGCCCAACCCTGTTGGAGTCGGACAGCAAGCTTTCGTTAACTTCTGGATTGACAAAGCGCCGCCGACGGCGCACGGACCGTACGGCGACAGATGGGGCAACTTCACCGTCACAGTCACTCATCCAGACGGAACAGTACAGAAAATGGGACCCTACACCTCGGACGACACAGGCGGAGCGCACGACACCTTCACGCCCGACCAACTTGGCAACTACACTTTCCAGTTCACATTCGGTGGACAGACGCTAGCAGGAGAAAACCTGTCTCCTACTGACGCCCCCAACGC
>JBJKPJ010000362.1:0-3507 GCA_046706605.1 Bathyarchaeia archaeon
CAAAATAGGCTTAACATCGGCAAGGTCACAGTAATCTACCAAAGGCTTAGCCTCAATTCTTAATAAAAATAGTCATCTGGAAAATGCCTTAAAAGCCGTCTTGTGAAAAAACAAACAGTAAAAAACCACTGTTAAAAAGTAGTTGGTTAATCTTTTTTTCCTTTTTTGTCTTCAAGCACTTCTAATGCTTTAAGCAGAACAATTGTTTTGGCATGAGTTTTGTTTAACCGAATTATACGTAATCTATTGCGCCGTTCTTCAGAGATAATTCCCTCTGATCGTAAAATAAGCAAATTAGAGTTAACCTGATTATATGTGCTATTAGTCTTTCGAACAAGCTCCATGATACTACTTGAATCAACCGCAAGAAGATATTTTATGATCTTTCGTCTGCAAGAAGACGATATTACTCTTTCTAAATTCAGTTATACCCCCTCTTTTAATGCCTTGCCCAATAGGCCTCCTTTCGAAAGTGGAGATAGTAAACATAATCAGATGCAAAAGTACAACTTAATAACAATTTCATTTTGAGCCTTCACTAAGTAAACTGTTCTACAGGTATACAAAATTAATCAAATCTAAAGCTTTTGTTGGCTTATCGCTGTTGAGTTTCCTGTTTCGGAAACCTTTCGTCTTCCTTTTATGCTTAATCTCAAGATACAGTATTGAAACGCTTTTCCCATAACAGGAGAAGGAAAAGCTGTTTCGCTCCTAAAACTGATTGTTTTAGAGGCGTGTCACCGCCTAGCCCTAAGGGAAGGGCAGAAAGAGAACAAAAACACAATGTGAGGGAAAAATATGAATAAAATAGTAAAAAAAACAATTCTGCCAATTCTGCTGATTAGTTTACTGATCATTGTTTTCTTGCCAAGCATAACTACTGGAGAAACAGCGTCTAAGCTTTCAACAAATTCAGATAATGTAACACCATTAACAGACCCCTCAAAAGCCTACATAGCACCAGACTTCTACAAACAAATGAGTGCGCCTCATACAGACAATTTTCCAGAAAGAAACCCACCACATAAAGTTTACTCAGCGGATGAACTACAGAAAGCTCAGGAATTAATTGATTCAAATATGACATTAAAAAGAGCGATCAATGAAGCGACAGCTAATCCCAACATATTAATGACAGACAAGAGCACAAGGGATATAATTGAACAAATTGGGAAATCAACCGATACAATCGCACCTAGTGACCATTCAATGTGGGGGGCTAGCATTGCATACGGTGAAAGTATTTATGGCGGGTTCGCACAACAATATTTCAGTCCAAACCTGAATTTGGGTTCAACCCCAAATGAAGACAAGGTTCTTTATGCTCCTACAATGGTCTTAGCACAGCCATGTCCAGTAGAAGTCAGCACACGGTATTTCTATACTGCCTCAAATAATTATAACTATGGTCAAGAAGTGAGAGTTTTCGATTTCTGGCAATGGCAGTGCGGAAGCGGGAATGGTTGGACTAACGTAGCTTTTTCAATAACCAACACAACTTACGTTTTTGATGCAGGAACTTCCCACCCGTACTATTATGTTGAAATAAATTATTTTTCGGGACAAGGCTGGAACGTTTACTTTTGGAATAGAAACGTAAACGATTGGGAACTAATGTACAATGAGCCGAACGGATACCTAGATTATCTCGAGAATGTCAGATTTCTGCATGGATGGGACAGCTTTGAGGCAATCAGATCTTCAGATGATGGCGGGTACGATAATTCGTGGGCAGGTGTCAACATTTACAACCCCATTGAAAGTAGCAGCCTAATGGTTTATTGGCAGGACCAGTATGGCCTTTATCACTGGAACTACAATACATGGGACTATGGCGGCAGCGCGATGAATAGGTGGTCAAACACCCCATTTTCATTGACTCACTACTTTGCGAATCAATACTATCATTGGATTGTTCGAACTCCAATGGTATACATTGACGCGTATGACACAACGTATTATGCATCTGTATCAGCTGGTGTATACATAGACAACAACTACGCAGGTCCAACGGGATCGTCGTATTATCTAACACCAAACGTTCAACACACTATTTCGGTAGATAGCTATGGCTACAGCAGCATGTGGGGACAAACCGTCTATTTCAACTCGTGGAGTACAGGTGAAATGACCACTTCTTATCAAACAACGGTTTGTGGCTCAGACACGAGCAATACAGCATATTACGACTTTTAAGAGGCTATTTAACTTCCACTCTTTTTATTTTTAGTGTGCATATGCATGAAAGTATTAAGTGCCATGTGTAATCACAGGCTATGCTTTTTTAGATACTGTTTCTTTGGAAAAAAGGAAAGTATTATTGACCTTCGCTTTTTACAAGGCTTGGTTTGCCCTTGAATTTGATGACCACAAAATACGAAATGTCAACTATAATCGTGAGAATAAAGAGCAGCAAAGGGTAATTTGGAAGCGGTGCAGTTTGGGTGGGAGGAGCATCCTGAATTTGACTATATGAGAATGCAGAGTCAATAAACAGCCCAATACTTTGCACTATTTTTCCATTCAATAGCAAGAGCACAAATTGACTTGAAAGAAATAAAAAGAAAACCATTACAATATTGAAGAAGAAGATTTTCTTTTTTGTCATAGCGACATCCGGACGTTACTTCTCAGTTAATAATTATATAAGCTTTTGTTAAGTCCATTCAACTAATAGGATCCTTCTCTGTTAGCTGCCTTTAAGATATGTCTTTTTTAGTGATAGTGGCTTTGCGAGGGCATAAAGCCATCATGGCTTTGTGGCGATAGATAGTTTTTATGCTCAGTCTGTAAGACGTTTTAGGTGACATAAAAGTGGTTAATATTATTGAGGACTGGGATGTCCTTGTGGAGTATGCTGGAGAAAAGCTGGGTTTTTATCAACTTCTCGCAACGATGGAATCATAGAAATTAGGGTACAAACAGGCAGAATAGGCGACAAAAAAGAATTTAACACAAGGCAACGACCCGCTACTAACTAGGATTTTGGATTTTTGCAAAAAACACCGCTACATCCAAATTGTCGAGAACATGCGTGACGACCAATTCTTCAAGTAAACGGGGCATAGGCAATTGAGGAGACGACTGGACCCGCACTCGTTGTGTGGTTTGCGGCAAGCCACCTGCGGGGCACACGGGCTATGTTACTATCAAAGCGGCACAACACGGCTCTACGCACCCTTCTGCAAAGACCACTTAGACGAGGCATCTGAGTATGCTAATCCTATCTTTGAAAATCAAGCTGCCCTTGACCTGTTTAGGCAAATGTTTCCCGTAACGTATTTGCAGGATGTTAAAGGCATGCATTCCCCACGTGAGGCTGAGTTTCTGCGTTAACGTGGGCTTGTAGGCACTGTTGTGCATCATTCCAAAAACCTGTCGCGGATTGGGGGTCGCGTACTCGTCGGTATGCCCAGGCGGCAAAGAATTTAGTTGCATCCCTGATTAACTGCGAAACAACAGCTGGAACAGGTAAGCTGGCAGCTTTTAGTAGTCCGTCAACTAATC
>JBJKPJ010000363.1:0-7444 GCA_046706605.1 Bathyarchaeia archaeon
AAGCCGAAGACACTATGAAATCCAATTGGCATATTCTGCAAACCGATGGCTCACTTGTTCCTGTGGAAGGCTTCAAATTCAAAGGGCACACGAACCTGCAAAAATTCAGCCAATACGAAATTAAAAAAACCCGTGCCGTCACAGTGAAGCCTCCGCATGTCCCATTGATGAAGCGGCTGGAAATTGCTGATTACGAACCAGGTAGCGACCCCGGCAACATCCGCTGGTATCCAAAGGGGCGCATGATAAAATCCCTCTTAGAACAGTATGTTTCTGCGCGGGTAGCAGAATACGGCGGTATGGAAGTTGAAACGCCGCTGATGTACGACTTTAACCACCCCAGCTTGTCAAGTTACCTTAATCGTTTCCCCGCACGTCAATACGTGCTAAAATCCGAAGACAAAGAGCTTTTCCTGCGATTTGCCGCGTGCTTTGGGCAGTTCCTCATGGCGCACGACGCCCAATTCAGCTACAAACAGATGCCCATTAAACTCTACGAGCTCACGCGCTACAGTTTCCGCCGGGAAAAAAGCGGCGAAGTCGTCGGCTTAAAACGCCTCCGTGCGTTTACTATGCCCGACTGCCACGCGTTCTGCACCAACCTTGAGCAGGCGAAAAAGGAGTTCATGGTGCGCTTTGATCTCTGTATTGACGTTTTGAATAACATCGGCTTGGTCAAAGATGACTACGAGATTGCTATGCGCTTTACCAAGGACTTCTATGCTCAAAACAAGGATTTCATCACCAGTTTAGTGCAGAAATTCGGAAAACCCATCCTTGCTGAAGTGTGGAACGAACGCTTCTTCTACTTCGCCTTGAAATGGGACCTTAACTTCATAGACAACCAAGACAAGGCAGCGGCTCTTAGCACTGACCAGATTGATGTGGAGAACGCTAAACGCTACGAAATAACCTATGTCGATGACAAAGGTGAAAAACAGTACCCTCTCATTTTGCACTGCAGCCCAAGCGGCGCTATCGAACGTGACATCTACGCGCTGCTAGAGAAAGCCTACCGCCAACAAATGGCAGGCAAAGCACCGATGCTGCCAGTTTGGCTTTCGCCAACTCAGGTGCGGCTTATCCCGATTTCCGACAAATTCCAAGAAAAAGTCGACCAACTAGCCCAAAAAATCTCCCAGCACAACATCCGTGTAGACGTAGATGACAGCGCCTCAACGTTGCAGAAGAAAATCCGCGAAGCTGAACAGGAATGGGTGCCCTATATCGTTGTCATAGGCGAAAAAGAGGTCGCGTCTGGGACGCTTTCTGTTCGGGAACGTGAACTCAAAGGGCAGCAGCAAGCCATGACAGTGGAGCAGTTGGTGGCGAAGGTTTCTGAAAAAATTGCGGATAAACCGTTTAAGCAATTGCCGTTGCCGATGTATTTGTCTAAGCGTCCCTTGTTCCATGGTTAATAAATGAACTATATGCTTCATTTAGGAAAAATATATCAAACAACTAAACGTATGGAACAGTAAAATGTGAAGTGAGAACCATGGCAACAGAACTACAAGTCTTCATAGATGGTCAGTTTTATCCTAAATCACAGGCTAAAATCAGCGTCTATGACCACGGCTTCCTCTACGGCGACGGCGTGTTCGAAGGCATACGCGCCTACAGTGGCTATGTCTTTAAACTAAAAGAGCACATAGACCGCCTCTACCAATCAGCACACGCCATTATGCTCCAAATCCCAATGTCCAAAGAGGAAATGACCCAAGCTGTCCTAGATGCATTGCGCAAAAACAATATGAAAGACAGCTACATCCGCCTAATTGTAAGCCGAGGAATTGGAGACCTGGGATTGGACCCCCGAAAATGCCCCAAACCCACAGTCATAATCATCACTGACTCCATAAGCATCAAAGCAGGCAATGCAAAAGAAGTTGGAATAACCACCATGTTTAGCTGGGTTCGTCGAAACCCCGTTGACGCAACCACCCATGAAATCAAATCCTTAAACTATCTCAACAGCGTCATGGCAAAAATCGAAGCCAATGCATGTGGCGTAGACGAAGCCCTGTGTCTGGAAGAAAACGGATACGTAGCGGAAGGCGTCGGCGAAAACGTCTTTATAGTTAAAAACGGCAAAATCCTAACACCGCCCACCGCAACAGGAGCATTAGCTGGTATCACAGCCCAAGTTGTTGCTGAACTCTGCGACAAACTCAAAATCAAACTCAACATCCAAAACCTAACGCCTTTCATGCTGTTTACTGCTGACGAAGCTTTCTTTACTGGTACCGCTATGGAGATGGCGCCTATCAGAGAAGTCAACAAACGCCAAATCGGAGATGGCAAACCTGGACCAATCACCAAAAGACTGATGGCTGAATTCCAGAAAGAAATCACAAACCCAGCCAACGGCACAAAAATCTAAATTTTTGTTTTTTTTAGCCGTGCCCAACGTATCCTTGGGCGGGTTTTTTGTGTTTTTTTTTCATAAACATCTCAAGACAGTCGAAGGCACCTTCAAGTTCCTCGCAGGAGGGCAGAAACACTATTCTTGCGTGGTCTTTGCCGTAAACAAGGTCAAATCCTGACCCGTTAACGATTAAAACGCCTGTTTCTTTGAGCAGTTCAATCACAAATTCCATATCGTTTATCCATCGGGTACCAACGTCGCGGATTTTGGGGAAGATGTAGAATGCGCCTTCAGGTTTTGTTGCAGATATGCCATCGATTTCGTTTAGACGTTTGTAAGCGTAGTCGCGGCGTTCACGAAGGCGATCCACTATGTCTTTAACAAAGTCCTGTGGTCCGTCAAGCGCTGCTGCTCCCGCGATTTGGACAGGTGTGTTGGCGCAGAGGCGGATACGGCATTGTTTTTCCACGCCCAGTTTTAGGTCGTCGAGAACTTTGCCTTCGCCTTTAAAGTACATGTAACCCAACCGCCACCCAGTCATCTGGTACACCTTACTGAACCCGTTTAACCCCACGACAGGCACGTCTTTGGAGAGATGCGCGGTGCTGACGAACTCTTTCTCATAAGTTAGCTGGTCATATATTTCGTCGGAGAGCACAGGTAGATTGTATTCGCCTGCGATGTCAAGCATTTCTTTGACGCATTTTGCGCTGTACACGCTGCCTGTGGGGTTGTTTGGGTTAGTGATTACGATGGCGCGGGTTTTCTTTGAGATTTTACTGCGTAAATCATCTATGTTTGGCACCCAGTTTTCTTTTTCGATGGTTTCATATGCTACTGGTGTGCCGTCGAAGAATTTTGTGTAGGAAATGTAGGGCGGGTAGGTTGGACCTGGAAAGAGGATTTCGTCGCCTTTCTCCACCAGCGCCGCCAGTATCATTTGAATTCCCTCTGATATGCCTTCAGTGATTAGGACATTGTCGGCGGTTATGTCAACTTGGTTGACTCTTTTTTCTTTGCGAACAATTGCTTCCCGCAATTCAGGTTTGCCTTCTGAAGGCGAATAGTAGTTGTCGTCGTTTTCGATGGCTCGGCACAGCGCATCTTTAACGTACTGGGGAGTTTTGAAGTCAAACGCGGCGGGGTCGCCGATGTTGAGGTAATAGATTTTTTTGCCGCTTTTTACGAATTCTTGGGTTTGAGCGATAACGTCCCGTATAGCATACTCAATGTTGCTTGCCCTGTTGGTGACCTTAACATGCGGCATGGACGTTACCTGTACCCAGAAACACTGGCGACTCCCAAAAAATAAATCTTCCTAACCTCAATAGGTCAAAATCCAAAATGTCGATTTCCTAAACTGTTTTCTTAACCTATTTATTTTTGTTCCCGATGTTTAGTGTTGGTTTTGGTTACAAATGAAGGGTTGGACAGGTTTTTTCCTAAAAGTTAACCTAACAAAAAATCAAGCAACCACAGAAGCCTACCCCGAAAGTTTGGCGCAGAATTTTTTGGGTGGCAGAGGCTTTGCGGCAAAAATCCTCTGGGACGCCGTGCAGCAGGGAACTGACCCTCTCTCTCCAGAAAACAAGCTCATCTTTGCCACTGGACCCTTAACTGGCATTGGGTTGCCAAACAGCGGCAAACTTGTTGTTGCCTCAAAAAGCCCCCTGACAGGCGGCTACGGCGACGGCAACACAGGCTCTTGGGCGGCAGTAAACATCCGCAAAGCAGGCTACGACGCGATAGTCATTGAAGGGAAAGCCTCCTCGCCAGTTATCCTACACGTTAAAGATAAAGAATGTGAGTTTTTGGATGCTGGCGATTTGTGGGGCAAAAGCTCCTTTGAAGCCGAAGAGCAACTGCGAAAGAAAACCTCTAAGATAGCAGGCATTGTGTCGATTGGTCAGGCAGGCGAAAACCTTGTCCACTTTGCCATAGTGGTTTCACAAGAGGGGCGTGCTGGTGGTCGACCAGGCATGGGCGCGGTTATGGGCAGCAAAAACCTCAAAGCCATCGTGGTAGAGGGCACACAACACATCCCCCTTGTCTACCCCGAAGAAATGAGGCGCTTGGCGGTTGATGGCTACAAGTCGCTGTTGGGTAAGCCGCTCTACAAGTTTTGGAAGCGGCAGGGCACCATGTCTACTGTTGATTGGAGCCAAGAAAACAATTGCCTACCCACCTACAACTTTAAGCAAGGCACATTTGACAAAGCCGAAGGCATAAACGGCTTCACCATGGAGAAAATGAAGGTTGCCAACCGCGGCTGCCCACAGTGCAACATGACCTGCGGCAACGTAGTCAAAGACAGCGAAGGCAGAGACTCCGAACTAGACTACGAAAATGTAGTTATGCTTGGCAGCAACATCGGCTTAGGAGACCTCGCACAAGTCGCCACCCTAAACCGCATGGCAGACGAATTCGGCTTTGACAGCATCTCCCTTGGTAACACTTTGGGATTTGCAATGGAAGCCTCCGAAAAAGGGCTAATCAAAGAGGAAATTCACTGGGGCGCCTTTGAAGCCATCAAGGCGTTAATTAATGACATAGCTTACAGGCGCGGGTTGGGCGCAACCTTAGCTGACGGCGTTCGAGCAGCGGCGGAAAATCTTGGCGGCGGCTCAAGTGATTGGGCAATGCACGTTAAAGGCTTAGAAATCAGCGGGTATGATTGCCACACAGCGCCGGGGATGGCGTTGGCGTTTAGCACAAGCATCATCGGAGCCCACCACAAAGATGCATGGATAATAACTTGGGAAACAAAGGTCGGCAGAGAAAGCTACGATGTAGCAAAGGTGGATTACCTGATTAAAACCCAGCTTATCCGCGGCGGCGCCTTTGAAGCCTTCACCGTCTGCCGCTTCCCCTACAACTCGCTTGGGCTAGAACTTGAGTGGTACCACAAGTACCTGCGGGCATCCACGGGCGAAAACTACTCGATGGACAGGCTCAATCAGGTTGGCGACCGCATTTTGACTTTGATTCGGGCGTTTTGGGTACGTGAATACGCCGAGAAATGGAGCCACATGTTGGATGTTCCGCCGATGAGGTGGTTCAACGAGCCCCTGTCTGAGGGCAACATGAAAGGCTCCAAGCTTGACCTAGAAAAATATCAAACCATGCTCGGCAGCTACTACGAAAAACGCGGCTGGGACCAAAACGGTATCCCCAAAAAATCCACGATGGCAAAACTGGGGCTGCAACAAGAAGCTGAGCAACTGGAAAAATATGTAAAAATGGAAGAATAGGTCTAGTATGACCTAGCAAAGTAGACTGTTTCCGCTGCCTCCTTGCCGCAGCACACACAGCCTGTGGTTGGTTTCTCTTTTTGGAAAGGTCGCACTCGAATTGTTGCTCCTGTTTCCTCTTTGATTTTTGCTTCGCAGTCCGCGCTGTCACACCAAGCGGCTTTGATGAATCCGCCTTTGCCTTCAATTACCTGCTTGAACTCTTCGTAGGTTTGCGCGGGGGTGGTTTTTTCTTGGAGGATGGCTTTGGCTTTGGCGAACATGTTGTCTTGGATTTCCTGTAGCAGTTTTTCGGCGGTGGCTGGGATGTCAGCTTCTTTTACGGGGGTTTTTTGACCTGTGTCGCGGCGCACCATAACTACTTGTCCATTTTTGAGGTCGCGTGGTCCAATTTCGATGCGGATTGGGACGCCTTTGAGTTCCCACTGGTTAAATTTCCAGCCAGGCGTGTACTCATTTCGGTCATCCAAAACTACGCTTAACCCTTTGGCTTTGAGTGTTTCGGCGATTTCTTTGGCTTTGGCGGCGATTGCTTCTGGTTCAGCGCCCTTAAACGGTATGGGAACGATAACGGCGTGTACTGGTGCAACTTTGGGTGGCATAACTGAGCCTTTGTCGTCGCCGTGAACCATAATCATAGCGCCAATCAGCCTAGTCGTGATGCCCCAACTGGTCTGCCACACGTAGTGGTCTTGTTTGTCTTCGCCGATATATTTGACGTCAAAGACTTTGGCAAAGTGCTGTCCCAAGTTATGGCTGGTTCCCATTTGCAGGGCTTTGCCGTCAGGCATAATGGCTTCAAGTGCGGTGGTGTAGAGTGCGCCTGCAAATTTTTCGCTGTCGCTCTTAACGCCGACCAGCACGGGGATTGCCAAATAGTTTTCCATTATGTCTTTGTATTCGCCAAGTGCGTACATGACTTCAGCTTCGGCTTCTTCGGGTGTTGCGTGTGCGGTGTGTCCTTCTTGCCAGAGGAACTCTCGAGTACGTAGAAACAGTTTGGTGGCTTTGGTTTCCCAGCGTACAATGTTGCACCACTGGTTAATTTTGATGGGTAAATCCCGCCAACTGCGAATCCACTTGCTAAACATTTCGTACATGATGGTTTCGCTGGTGGGGCGAACTGCCAGTTTCTCTTCAAGCGGTGTGTCGCCACCCTGTGTAATCCATGCAACTTCGGGGGTGAAACCCTCAAAGTGTTCGGCTTCTTTTTTGAGAAAGCCCTCGGGAATGAACATTGGAAAATAGACGTTTCTGTGCCCTGTGGCTTTGATTTTTTGGTTAACCACTTCTTGGATTTTTTCCCACACCGCGTAGGCGTCGGGGCGGATAATCATGCAGCCTTTAACTGGCGCGTAATCGGCTAGTTCGGCTTTGAGGACGACTTCAACGTACCATTCGCTAAAATCCTGATTTTTCTTTACGGTAACTCCAGTATCGGACATGTGGATTCGCTCTTACTGCTCTTTTATGCCAAGGTAGCCTATAAAACCATAACGGGTGCTGTTTATTGTTTTTCTGTTGTGTCGCAAAGTTAAATAGCCTAGTTTGCTTGATAGACAATTACGTCGTGTGAGACCATGCTCGATATCAAACTGATCCGTGAGAACCCTGAATTTGTAAAGGCAAATTTGGCAAAACGCAACAACCCAGATGTCCTTACAATGCTTGATGACTTGATTGCGTTGGATAAGGATTGGCGCCAGAACAACACTAAACTTAACGATTTGCGTCACGACCGAAAACTATTAACTATGGAGATTGCTAAACTCAAAAAAGCGGGCAAAGAAGCCACAGGCGAATTTGGCAAGGCACAGGACATCGA
>JBJKPJ010000364.1:0-19835 GCA_046706605.1 Bathyarchaeia archaeon
GACGAGATGCGTAAAGAAATTTTGGCTGCAACCAGCGCATTGAAAACCTATGGAATTAACGCAGGTGACCGTGTGGCACTAACAGGCTGTAACAGCACCAGATACTTTGCTGTTGACACTGCTATCGGGCTTGCTGGCGCAATAAGTGTTCCGCTCTATTATACCACACCGCCCTCAGATATTAATGAGGTCTTAAAGGCAAGTGACGCCAAACTCTTTTTCATAGGTATACCAACCCTACTGTCACGAGTTAACGAAATCAATGCTGATGTGCCAGTTGTTTCAATTTGCCGCACCCCAGCAGCACCAGACGATGTACAAAGAAGTGTTATTACCTGGGAAGAATTCCTCTCCAAAGGTGACACAATCACGTCTGGCAAGGCTCCAGTAGGTTTTGGCGACATTGCAACTCTTAGATATTCTTCGGGAACTACAGGCAAACCAAAAGGAGCAATCTTTACCCATACTAAACTTCGTTACATGGCGGAATCAACAATATCAATAACGCCATGGAAAGCAAGAAACCGAAAATGCAGCTACCTATCGTTTCTGCCAATGGGGCATGTGGTTGAAGGAATCTTAGCTGCTTACTCACCCTACTATATTCCAGCGGCAGTCGACATTTACTTCTTAGAGGACTTCAAAAGACTCTCCGAAGCGCTGCCTCAAGTTAGACCAACAATCTTTTTCTCGGTTCCACGCCATTATGAAAAAGTATGGGAAGCAGTAGAGAAGAATCCGCTTGGGAGACGCTACATTAGAACAAAGAGCAAAATTGTCAAAAGTTTGATGCGGCGGACACTTAAAAATACGGTCTTAAAACGTTCAGGGTTAAACAGGTGCATGCAACTCATTGCTGGTTCAGCCCGCGCCGATGAAAACCTCATTGAGAACTTTCACAAGCTTGGAATAGAAATTCATAACGCTTATGGAATGACGGAAGCTCCGCTGATAACCATGAATCGGCTAGGAAAAAACAGGGTGGGTACAGTAGGGGAACCTATGCCATTTACAGAGGTTAAGATAGCTGACGATGGCGAAATTATGGTCAAGGGTCCACAGGTGACCGCCGGTTACTTTGACAAATCCATTGAGTCGCCGTTTAGAGACGGCTACTTAATGACAGGCGACACCGGCAAATTAACTCCGGAAAGAAGCCTCATCATTTTTGGCCGAAAAAAAGAACTAATCAAAACATCGTATGGCAAATGCATCTACTCAGGCAAAATCGAGGGCATGATAAGGGAAATACCAGGAGTGTTTGAAGCCATGCTGGTAGGTGAATCTAAACCCTACTGCACAGCAGTCGCGTGGATAGACAAGAAAAACTATAACCAACAAACTCTTCAATTCATCGACCAAGCCTTAGGAGAAATGAACAAACGCCTCTCTAACCCAGAAAAAATCAAGCGATGGGCTCTCCTTGAAAACAATCTCAGCATAGAAAAAGGAGAATTAACCGCCAACCTGAAACTAAAACGTAATTACGTCTCAGTAGAATATGCAAAAATCATCAACGCCATCTACAACGGCGCTATCCCTGAAGGCGAAGTGCACATAGGTGGAGTGGAAAAGCTAGGGGAATAGCTATGGGGTTGAGGCTCTTGATATTGGAGAGGTGGATGCCCAACTATATCATGCGGCGGGAACTAACTAACGTATCTCAACAAACCATCCAAGCCCTCAAAGCACTACTTGCCATTTATGCACCCCAAGAATCGGCCGAAACCACAAACCTGCAGACCCCAACAAGCATTCAAGGAGAAAGAGCGAGAATGGCGCAAACACATGTAAAAATGGTTGAAGCATTAAAAGCCGCGGTTGGGACCGAAAAAGCTGTAGCGTTAGGCCGAGAAGCTTTGTTTGCCGTCGGCGTAAGTTTTGGAAAACAAACACGCAGGAAACTAGGCGTCGGTGATGACTCCAAAGATCTAATCAGGGCAGCTAAAATCCTCTACCGCATCTTAGGCATAGAATTCCACATGGAAGAGCTCGATGACACCAACGCGGAGGCAATCATTGACCATTGCGCTCTAGCCGAACAGTACTCAAAGCTCGCCTGTGAAGTTTTAAGCGCCACTGACGAAGGCGTCATAAAAGGACTTCAACCAAAGGCAGATATGCATTTTAAAAAATATATGACCAGCGGCTGCTCAACATGCACAGCAAATATTCATTTCACCCAAAAGGAGCTACATGCCTGAAGGCGATTGTGGTGGGCTCGGGCGCTGGAGGCGCAATCACAGCCAAAGAACTCGCGCAAAACGGCTTTGAAGTAACAATTCTTGAAGCTGGCAAACCATTCAATCCTCTGTCACATAAAGTTTCTTGGCTTAGCTCCCTTAGAGGATCATGGCTGTTAAAAGATGAAAACTCGCTTAAGCGGGTTTTTCCCCATTACGCGGTTACACGTGCAGGCAAGGATTTAGTGATTTTTAGGGGAGTAACCGAGGGCGGCTGTACCTCAATCGCTTGCGGCAACATGGTTAGAGCAGAGAGAGGATTAAAAGAAATCGGGTTAGACCTTTCAAAGGAGTATGAGGAAATAGAAAAAAACCTCTCGATTGCACCCATCCCTAAAGAAAAATGGCGACCACTCACCCAGAAAATGTTTGAGAAAGCAACACAACTCGGATTTGAGCCAAAACCTACACCAAAAGTCTGCGACGCAAGCAGGTGCATTGGGTGCGGCTATTGCGAATTAGGTTGCATAACTGGAGCCAAATGGGACAGTCGACGCATCTACCAAAACCACTTGGGCAGAGGCATTACAATACAAACGAATACGAAAGTCCAGAAAGTCATCTTGGAAGGCGACAACGCCAAAGGAGTCACGATTTCACAGGGCAAATCAACCCAGAGAATGTACGCTGACGTGGTTGTTTTATCCGCTGGCGGCGTCGGCACGGCCCAAATCTTGAAAGCATCCAACCTGCCAGTCAAGGACAGCTTGTGGGTTGATGTAGTTCTCACTGTGGGGGGAGTTACAAAAGGGTCTTATATGCTTAAGGAACCTCCGATGGCGTGGTTTATAAAACAAGACCGTTACATACTCTCGCCCTATTTTGACTTGTTATCTTATTGGTTCCATAAACCCTGGAAAGACGTCTCAGCAGAAGACAGGGTTGGCATGATGATCAAAATGGCTGACACCGAACAAGGTACGGTTGCGGCTGATGGCACAGTAACCAAAACATTAACTAAAGCAGACTACGAAAACCTCAACAGAGCCCAAGATGAGGCAATACAAATAATGGAAGCTTCAGGCGTTTCGGGTCCCTTTGTGGACGGCATGATTCATGGTGGACACCTAGGCGGCACCATTCCTCTGACCAGTTTAGACCTAGAAACGATGCATCCCTCCACACTGCCTAAGGGTCTCTGGGTAGCTGACCTCTCCTTAATGCCGCGGTCACAAGGTTTACCCACAATGCTGACTGCTTCAGCATTGGCGCTCCGTGTGGCAAGAAAAATAATCCAAGAAAAGACCAAGAAATAAAAATTCATGAAACAATTTATTTTCCCTTTTTGGATATTCTCGACTCTTGTCTAGGCTTTGAAGCTGACTTTTAGGTCTTTGCAGATCCGTTGAATGACCCATTTACCTGTGATAACTCCGCCGTTAATTCCTGGAAGCATTGTCCATTGTCCAGTCATATAGAAATTGCGTAAACCCTTAAGCTTACCAGACAAGGACCTTATTTTACTTTCAGGTGTTGGAGCCCAAGACATGAAGGAACCTCGCCAAGCATTACAGAATCGTTCATACGTCATAGGTGTCGCAACGTCAACTTTCTCAATTTTTCCTCTTGTTTGCGGATATTTCTCTTCGATAGCGACGCAGACTTCTTTTGCAAGCCGTTCTTTTTCAGCTTTGTAAAGTTCTTTATCCTGATAATTCAGTCGCCACCAATCGTAGTCTGCAACGAGGAATGCGGTTTCGATTACAGACTTTCCTTGTGGAGCAAATGTTTTGTCATAACAGTAGTGTTTGAGACCTAGCCATTCATGGGTGATTCCACCCGCATCTATAATTTGTGAGGGTTTAAAATAGGACATATGAGGCTCCTTTGATAAGTCGCATGCTACACCTGCCGACACAATCACGTTTGTCATCGTTGGATAAGTCTTACTGTCTGAATATAATCTCTGAAGCGTCTCGTCCACATATTTTCCTTGTAACATGTGTTGCAGTGTAAAGTTGCCATCTGCTGAAGAAACAACAATATCGGCTAACGGGTTGCCGCCCTTTTTAAGAATGACGCCTATAGCTTTTCCGCTTGAGATCTCGATTTTATCAACTGCAGAATTATAATGAATTTTACCGCCCAAGGAAAGGTACTTTTGTTCGATGCGAGTGGCTAATTTTTTGGAGCCCCCGACAGGAATCCCGGAGTCGCCTGAATTTAGAGATGAAAATATTGCAAGCAAAATGTAAGCAGTTACATAATCGGGGTAAGCTTTGCTAAATGCTTCTTGAAGCAAAAGATGCTTGAACTGTTTAGATAGGTTCCCGACTGTTATTGTCCCATACTTTTTCATTAAGGAAATAACGGGAAGCATTTTAAGAAGCATTTTTAGGTTATCCAACGTTGAATACATGTCCACTGGCTTGTCAATAGGTATGTCCATTTTGCCAAATCTTCTTATAGCCCTACATGTTTGATGAATTAATGGTGCGTCTTCGGGCGATATTTCTGTCAGGTGTTTTTCCAGTCTATCAACATCTCTGTACATGTAAACTGTTTTTCCCGTTGTTTTCGAGTTGGTAAAAGTACTCATTGTTAACTATGTCAATTGAGTCGTCCAAGGCGCCTACTTCTCGCAGTAACTTGTTAACAGGCATTCCAGGTTTGCTGCCTACTAACCAGTGGATACACGCGTCGAAATGATAATCGCCCCTGTCCCACCCTGTACATTCGCCGCCTGGAGTAGGATTCTTTTCGTAGATTTCTGTGTCAAAGCCGGCAAGCTGTCCATAGATACCTGCGGATAATCCAGAGACGCCAGCGCCGACAATTATTATTTTGGTTTTCAAGCTTTATACCTCCCGAGTTTTTCGTAGATTTTTGGTGTTGTGTTTCTTGTGTTTGAATGGCTCATAACTATAGATAGAGCTTGACCGGAAGAGACTATGCAAATCGACCCTGCGGCAATAAACAGACAAATGCTATAGGGTGATGGCATAATTAGCGCAGCGAGAAGTAAAATTACTCTTTCAGGTCGACCGAAAGTGGTTGCATCTGAGTTCAATCCTTTTCTGTGGTTGATTATTCTCGATCCCATGAGAAGCAGAGAGCCTATGATAACGAAAAATGCAATGGAAGAGACGCCTCCAATCACTGCCCCTATAACAAGGACCATTTCCGATAGGCGGTCGCAAGTACTATCGAAATATCGCCCAAATTCGCTGTCAAGTCCACTGGACCTAGCCAGTGAGCCATCTATTGTATCAAAAAATGCGCCAATTAGAAAAATGGGAACGGCCATGACTAAATGGCTAGTGGCTGCAACGATGCCCGAAACGATGCATATGGAAAGGCCGACTGCAGAAATCATATTTGGTGTTATCCCTGCAGCCAAGAGCCTTTTGCTGACTGGATGGAGCAACTGATCTTTTTGTCCCTTTAAAGTGTATAGTAAGCACATGCCTATTACCCCTGTTGTATCAACGTAGACACCAATTCTGCGCAGTCATTAGTTTCGTTGCCGTCCAAGACCAATTTTATGGAGACATTGCTGTTGTGAGTGTCTAAAGCCACCTGATTTGATAATGTTTCAAAATCGCTTTGGACAAGCGTGTTGGAACCTGTAGCGCCAAATACTCCGAGTTTGATGTTGGATGGCAAGGTCTTCAAGTATCCGTCGATGGAGCTGCTGACTTGTCCCCAATACATGGGTCCGCCAGCAACGATAATATTATAATTGGATTTGTTACCGGCTGTTCCACTGCGCACTCCTGCGAGATCAACTGAATAGCCCTTTGTCTGAAGGTTTTCTGCAATTTTTGCTGCATCCTGTTTGGCGGCTCCAGATAAGCCAGGGCTATAAACTACTAATGCTCGTCCGATTGTGGCACCGGTAGGATTCAGAGTCTTGGTGCTAGTATCACTGTAGCTCGCTAAGTCAAAATCTATGACGGCGAAGATTGAAGCAACTATTATGATAATGGCTGACAGAACAACTATTCCTATTTTTAGTTTTTTTCTCATTCAGATAGCTCCAATTGCTGACCAGTTGTGGTGATTTCTTTTAATTTGACCAAGATGTCTTTCGCATAATCTTGTGTACGCTCGATTTCACCTTCGATGAGCACTGGCTTTAAAACGGCAGTAACAAGGGTGATCAAAACGGGCAATAACTGCTTCATTTTTTTATCTCTAAGTTGTTTGGCAATCTTTTCGGCTGCACTCCAATTTTTGCCCTGAGCGCGGGATTTTTCGACGTTCTCTGGATTTTCAGTATCAAAAGCTATGAAAGGCTTGCTCATCCACTCTTCTGTCTTAACTTTGCCCAAAAAGGATTTGACGGCAAAACTCATTGTCCCAAACCTAGTTGGGGAACCAAGAATCAAAAAATTGTAGTCCTTTGCGTGTAACTTCTTTACATCTTTCACGTAGAATAGATCAGTTTCTATTCCAGAGTCTTTTAGTGTTTCTGTGATAGTCTCTGCGATTTTCTTCGTAGTCCCAGAGGAAGTGTCATAAACCACTATGCCTCTGATCCTCAGTTCATTCATTCTTTTTTGCTTCCTCCTTTGATTTTGCTTTAATTTCTTCAGGAGTAATGTTGATTCTGAGGGTTCCTTTGTTGCCGACTACCTCCAAAACCACATTGTCGCTAAACGCTGCATACTGCAACTTACCGATGTTGCCTTCAATCAAGACGTTTTCGTGCCCACCATTTGTCAATGTTATGTTCTTGAGGTTAATTTTAGACTTCAACTCTACAGAGAAGAATCGCTCTTTATTATCCACCTTTATTTCCTCAGAAGCCAAGTAGGGTGGAATAGCCATTAATTTTATCTTACAATAATGTGTAGTAGTAAACATCAATCGAAGTAGGTTACGATTCTAAAAATGGGGGCTGCTTGGCAATTAGCAATCAGGACGGAGTAGAGAGGTTATTTTTCGAGCTTGCAAGCGAGAGCAGGCTTGGAATCCTTAAGACGTTGCAAGGTAAGGACTTGAAAATGCAAGAACTCGCCAAAAAATTAGATCTAACTGATACTGAAACGTGCAGGCAGCTTCAGCGTTTAAGCGAAGCTCGTCTGGTTGAGAAAAAGGTTGATGCGACATATAGAATAACTCCCTATGCCAAGTTGGTGCTTGATAATTGTTCTTCTTTGGGTTTTATTTCCAAGTTTAGAGATTATTTTCTTAATCACAATGCGTTGCTTCTTCCAATTGAATTTCGTGCTCGGCTGAGAGAGCTTTCTGGGTGTACACTTATCTCTGTCACGCTTGATCATATTAACAAGACAACCGAGATGTTTTGGAAGGCAGAGAAACATATTGACACGGTAGTTTTAGGTTCTGTTGCTCTTATCGATATTTTAAGGAGACGTAGTGAAGAAGGTGTTAAGATAAGATGGCTGATACAGGAGAGCTTTGTCCCTGACGTGCAGTCAGTTCTAAGTTCTTGGAAGCGGTTTCCTGAAATAAGAACAACTCCTTTGGCTCTTGGATACATTGTTGTTACTGATAAGGCAGGATCATTGACAATACGGGAAATGAATGGGGCGATGAGCTATTCATCATTTTACGGAGAGGATGCAGCTACATTAAAATGGATGCAGGACCTGTTCGACTACGAGTTTGAACGCGCAAAGTCGTGGCATCCTTGAGTTCAAGTATCCGTTCGCTTGTAAAGTGAGGCTGTTTCTGGAAGATCCTCAATTTTTCCTGTATCCTTTGCGAAGCTTATTGCAATGGTTGACATGATGCCAACTGCCATAACATAGTAGGCAGGTGCCAACTGGGAATGTAACAATGCTATAAGTGCAATTGAGATCGCTGGTGCGAAGCCACCAAAATACGCTGCCGAAATATTATATGAAGTGTTGCCTGTGACTCGCTCTGCTGTCGGGAAACTTTCGCTTATGAACGGGACAAGCGTGCCAGCCGCGATTGAGGCAACAACCCCAAAAACTGCAGCCATAAATATGATTAACCCTGCCTCGTGGGTTCCTACAACCAAAAAGAAAGCTGGCGTTACAAAGATCATCAGTACAGTCGACACCATGAAGAGTTTCTTTCTTGTTTTCAGCATGTCTGAAAGATACCCGAAAACAGGAGTTAAGAAAGTGACAAAGAACAGCGACGTCAAAGATGTGGCTAACGCTATGCTAAGGCTCAGCCCAGCAACTGTGACCACGTATGTGGTCATGTAGGTTATTGATCCATAAAATGCAGTCGTGAGTGCGGCGGTGCTGAAAATTATGATAAAGAAGGGTTTGTAATCATTTCTCAGGGTTGATAGTATGGGCGAGGATTCAGTTTCATGCTTTGCTTTTAATTCTTTAAATAAATCGGTTTCAGGCAGTTTTTTCCTTGAAAGATAAGCTATGGGTATTATTGTGGCTCCGCCGACGATGAAGGGTATTCGCCATCCAACGGATGATAGGACTGAAGAGGGTAGTTGTACGAGAGCATATCCGATGGCGGTACTTGACAAAATACCTAGTAAAGAGATGAAATTCTGCATGGACGCGTAGAAGCCCCTTCTTGTTTTGCCACCTAATTCGATGAGGTAAGCACTGCCGCTTCCCCATTCTCCTCCGGCACCGAAACCTTGTGCCATACGAGCGATAGTCATGAGGATAGGGGCAGCAATTCCGATACTTGCCCAACTAGGCACCAAACCAGTAACTATTGTTGCTATGCCCATAACCCAAAATGTGAGCAACAATGCATTTTTTCTTCCATACTTGTCGCCGATATGACCGAAAAAGAAGCTTACTGCTGGGCGCATCACGAGCCCTAAAGCATACGTTAAGAAAACTAGAAATATGGCTCCGATGGAACCAAAAATTTCTTCAGAGAGTATAACGGCAAAAACTGCGTAAATTGAATAATCGAACCATTCGAGAAATCCGCCTAATGAAACGGTGATTATTTTTCACAGGTCGTCTCTAAGGCTTGGCTTTTTAGTTTGCAACAGTTGTTTTTGTTCAATCAATCCTTAACATGCCTTTAATGGCAAATAGTTGTGGTGCTAGTGCATTTAAGCCTTAAAGCGCTCATTTGTAACTAAAAAATGAAAAGGGCATTCGCGTCCCCTATTTGACGCTTTAAACAAATGCCTAATGTTTGGTTTTTCTTAGCATTGAACCCGCATACAGACCGATGAAACTAAGCAGCAATGAAATGATAACGTCCATTGATACCAGCAGCGATGCATAAGAGGCCCATTGGTAGCTTGTCCAACCGCTTGTGTCAAAGAGAGTCTGCAGAGATTCTTTGAACCAAGGTCCTATGAGCGGATTGGCAAGCAAAACAAAATTGAACAGCAACAGCGCTAAAGCTGACAAAACTGCGATGCTAAAGACGGCTCTGAGCCTTGATTCTTCTTGAATCTTTAAGGCAAACGCGTAACCAACAACCAGCGAAGTCGCTAGGAATGCGATGATCAAAGAAAGCAGATCACTAGACGAACTAGAGTTCAACGGAATAAATGCCACTAGCAATACAGCATAGAGAATTAAGCCGACCAAAACTAGTGACGCTGTAGCCATGCCTAAATCACTAGGTTTTATCCTAATCACCTCCTTGGAACGCTTTAATTTTTAAAGGAACTTGATCAGTACTTTCTTGCGGTAATCATCATATTGTGTGCCAAACTTCTCTCGCAAAGAATCGTCTTCCTCATGGATGAACACCCTCAGAGCAATGTACATGGCGACCGACGTTAGCAGGATTGGCCACCAGCCGAGCAGCAGCGAGATTCCGGGGATGATGAAGGTTACGAAACTTCCGTATATGGGGTTGGGCATGACGGCGAAGGGACCATGAGTCTCAAGCTGCCCACGCGACAAAGCCCGCAGAAACAGCCCCACTGCTGTAATCCAGAATGGGAAACCGACCACCAAGAACAATACGCCAAGCGCAAGCCTCCACTCTGCAGCCATAAGTGGATAATTGAATGAAGGGCGATAAGCATAGCTGATTAATGCAGTGGCAACTAGCGTTACGAACAGAGGTGCCATGATCTTCGGACCAGCGCCTTCAGCCTCTTTTAGCCTGTCGCTGTTTAGGAAAGATCGCCATTTTGGTTCTGTTGCTTGCGTTTGTGGTTTCCAAGTAAATGCCAATGCTCCGCCTATAATGCCCAAGATAAAACCTACTATAAAGCCGCCACCAATGATTACACTAGGTATGGAAAAAGCAGCTATCATTATACCCCATACTTTCTTGTTAATGGGTTTACTTCGCAGTAGCAAAGATCCAACTAACACCACAGTACCGCATAATAGACCAACTGCTGTGATGCTTGCAAAGGGAACAGCTGAATTGCCGCCTGTGCCAGGAATCGTGGGGAAGATTGTAGGAAACCACGTTGCAACAACTCCAACGAGCGCGGCATTGCAAACTATGAGAATACCAGCTATTAGCGAAAGTGAGAAAGCTGTTTTTGAATTTTTTTCTTGCTTCATGTTTTTCCTCGATTCACCATGTTGCGGGCAGAAGCCATTAATTTTATCTTACAATTATGTGTAGCAGCAAACATTAACCAAAGTAATTCGCACCGAAGTTAGGAAAGGTCTCCAATGCTGTTTTGCACTCTTCAAAAAAGCTTTCGTGTGTGAAATTTAACCGTGCGTATAAACCTGACATCCTGCGGCACATCAAAATTCTTAGGTGACTACAAAAACAGAAAATGTAGTCACCTCACTTTAACAGTTCCTTTAGCGCTTTGTACTCTTTGAGCATCAAATCCAAGGTGGGACGCAGGTTGTGCGTTTGCTCGTAAGCCTGCAATGCGATGTAGTATTCTTTTCTATTTCGGAGTTCAATATTGAGGGGCGGTAGGTTGTGTTTTAGGAGGATGTTGTTTAGGAGAATTCTGCCTACTCGTCCATTTCCGTCTTGAAAGGGATGAATCATTTCGAATTGATTGTGGAGGACTGCGGCTAAAACAAGCGGAGGATATTCACCTTTATTATCAGTGTACCATTCTATGAGTTCCCTGAGTAGTCTTGGGATGAAATGGGCGGGGGCACCGCGATGTATCACGTTTCCGTAGGCATCGGCAACCGCTACTTCTATGCCTTTCTTTCTGAATTCACCAGCGAAAGGCTTTGAATTTTTGAAGACTATGCGGTGGATTTCTTTTATTAGCTCCAGCGAAATGTGCTCTTCAGTTGCTCGAACGTAATCTATAGCTTCGGAAACGCCGTAGGTCTCAGCGATGTCTTCTTTGCTTTTTCCTTCGGGCCATTTATCTTCTCTTAGGATGTCTTTGACTTCTTTTGATTCAATGTAGGAGCCTTCGATGGCGTTAGTATTGTAGGTGAAGGCTTCCTTGAATTTGTTCCAGTCTAGGTCTGAGAGGTGGAGTACCTGAAGTTCGCCGCGTGCTTCAAGCGTTTGCAGTTCTTCGCATTCAGAAGGAGAAAGAGCAGTGAAGTAAGGGTCGCTTATGGCTTTGGCTGCTCTGATTTTCTCTTCGAGTTTTGCTTTGGCGTCGGCTTTTTTTAGTTCAAGTTCTTGCGGTGTTAGGTTTGTGCCTAAGTAAATGCTGACTTTTTTTACTTTTGTTCCTGCCCGATACGAATGCGCCAAGTAGTATTTTTTTTGACTGTTTCTTTCTCTGGTTTCAATGTGCACAACCTATAATGGGTGACTACAAAACTTAAGTTTTACTACTGAGGTGACTACAAATCACCATGAAACAGTTTATTTTTAAAGAAAACGAGAGCTAATACCGAGAAGATAATCGCACTAATATCTGGGGCGCGGGTTCTTTTGACGGATGTATACTTATGAGCAACCAATGATAGAAACAAAAAGCTAAAGAGCACATAAGTGTGAAAGATTTATAGTCAACAGTTCAGGGGGTGGACTTGATGAAGGAGTATATTCCAGTGATTTTTGCTGCTACACTGCTCATTATTGCTTTGATTTTGGTTGTTGCAGGCGTCAATAATTTGGCGGGTTTGCCTGTTTTAGGCTCGGGTAGTTATGCTTTTGGCTATCTGGCTGCAGGCAATTTCTCAGGGGGAGTTTTCGCTGCTGGAATTTTTTCTGCTGGAATCTTTGCTGCTGGAGTTTTCGCGATCGGAGTTTTCTCTGTAGGCATTTTTTCAGTAGGCATATTTTCGATTGGCATTTTCAATATCGGTATCTTTGCTGTCGGAATATATGCTATTGGGAAATACGCTGACAAATTTGTGCCATCTAGAGAAGAAGACAAAGCAAAATAGAGTTGCCTTTGCGGTTTTTTCTTTCTTTTTTGTTCACAAGCAAATGGTCTTTAAGGTTGGTGCTGCTTTATGAATGCGGCAAAATCCACGATCTCCAAGTCACCCATGCACCGTTGACAAGTGGTTGGGAGCTGGGGTGATTTTGCGCCAATTTTTAGGGGTGCTCCACAGTGGGTACAGTAGGCGGTTAGGGTTTGTCCATTCTTTGCAAGCGCTTCTATAAGGGCGGCGACTTCTTTTTGAGATTCTGAGAGCTGGGTTTTCTTTTTTTTGCTGGCTTTTGTTTCAGTTGAGAAGTCCCTGCAGGTTTCGGCGTCAACAAAATAAGTGCTGAACCCGGCCTTTACGGGAACCAGTTTTCGCCTTGTTTTCCCGCAAGATTCTTCGTCAAAGTGACCGCAGTTTTCGCAGGTCTTTTTTTGAGAGAGCTCTTTTTGGAGCTTCCATAGGCAGTCGGCGCAGTAGGTGCGTTCTTGGCCGTGTAAGGTTACAATTAATCCTTGACCTGAAAAAGTTTTCTTGCAGTTGTAGCATTCAGAGCGCATGTTTTTCACGTTGGATGTATCTTTTGGCAGGGTTTTATTTTAAGGTTTGACTAAGATTGGCAGAATTGTTTAGGTGTTGAGTGCTGCTTAGGGGTTGAAGTGGGTTACACTTTCATGATTTTCAAAATCTTTTGCAAGTGAAAGCAAAAACCAGCAGCAAAATAAATTCAATCAGAATTGTGGTGTGTTAAAAACCCTCTTTTCGGGAGCATCCTCCATTTTCTAGGTTAACTCAATGAAAATTGGGTTGCTAATGGGTTAACAATAATGAAAAGGGGATTACTGCTTTGGGTAACTCGGCTACAAAAGCCAACAGATGGATCCCTGCTCATCAGGTTAAATCAGAAGGTGATGAAAACATTTACTGGACAATGTTTTTCCAGTTATCGAATCTTTCAAGAACCTCTTGAACTGGGACTCCGCCAAAACTCTTAAGCTTCTCCCGTAGTACGGTGTTTTCTATAGCTGCCTTTTGGAAGTTTGCTATCTCTTTGTTGCCGGCGGTTAAATACAAAAAGCCATCAGCGCCAGCCCGTGCGCACCGAACTGTAACTGTCATCAACTCCGATGGGGTGGGCACGTCTTCTGGTCTATCGCCTGGACCATAAACGTACAGGTTGACGTAGAAGGTTTTTTTGAGCAGTTTTCTAAAGCCGCGGGTGAGCATTTCCCAGTACCAGGGTGTTGCGTAGTTTTTGCTAAACATCACCACGCAAAACTTGTCAGCGTACTTTGAGAAGTCGCCAAAGTCAACACCGTAGCGTTCGTAGGAAGAGACTGGGTCGGGTTGGAGGCAGAAGACAAGTTCTTTTTTGACTACGTCGCGGATTTGTGCCATGTAGTCGGTTATTTCTTTTCGGCGCCACTCAAACCAACTCAAGCCGCTTTTGGCGTGGAGCATTTGGCATCTGGGACAGGTGCAGTGGTCGTGGTCGGCAAAATATTGGCTGTTTAGCCATATGCCATTGGATTGGCGGTCTATTTCTGCTATGTATTTTAGTTGTTCTTCGCGGTAATCTGGTTGTGTGGCGCAAAGTACGCTCCAGTATAGGTTGAAGTTGTTGTTTCCAAATTTGGCTGGACCCATGGGGGACTGTGAAATCCAGTCGGGGTGAGTTTGTCCAGTTTTCGTGTCGGCAAAAAGAGCAATGTTGCTGTACATGTCTGCTGTGGGTGGAATTCGTTCGCCGGTTTCGGGTTTAACGCGTAGGACGTGAAAGTCAAAGCCGAGTGCTTTTTGTGGTTGGAAAGTCATTGTGCCGAACTTCATGGATGTTACCTTTTGCGTCAAGAAGCGGTTGTGGTGTTATAAGTTTTTTGTGTGCAGACAAGAAAGCTGCTGTTTTGGGTTTAAAGCAGCAATTAGCAGAACGGATGTTAAACAAGTGGTCATGTAGCATATTTTTTTATGTTCGATTGGGTAGTTTTAAATAATTGTATGTGATAACTGTGCAGTAAAAACCAGTTAAATCCTAACAGACGTTAAATCAACAACCAAAAGAGGATTCATGTGAGAAGGAAGTGCAATAAAACAGAAATCGACAAAATCGACCATCAACTTTTAAGCATACTCCAAGAAGACTCCCGGTTAAGCTGCCGAAAAATAGCTGAAAAAATACACATATCAGACGTCATGGCATCATCTCGAATCAAAAAACTTGAAGACAAACGCATCCTCAAAGGTTACACAGTCATGCTGGATCCAGCCAAACTGGGTTATGATTTGACGGCAGTTATTTTTATTCAAAGCGAGGGCGCCTTCATTAAAGATTTAGAGAATGAACTTGCACAGATGTCAAATGTTATCACAATTTACGAGATAACTGGCGATTTTGACATCGTAGCGGTTGTGAAGCTCAAAGATAGAGATAGTTTGAATGCGTTGATTAAGAGTTTACTGGTTACTCCGCACATTAAGAAAACAATGACTAGCATTACCCTTAATGTTATTAAAGAGGACTTTAAACTAAGGTAGCTACACGCGGGTTTTTGCTATGTTGGTTTTTTGCGCAGTTATTTGCTGGATTTATGTAAATATTTTTGCTTTTTAAGCAAAATTATGAACAAAGCACAAATACGCTTATAAAGAAAACTGGCGGACTATTATCGTGGTGATGAATGGAAAACCAAATGTCTGTATATTAAATTTAGGTTTTGGCTAGACAATCGCATAGTTTATTGTCGCTGATTTCAACGGGTTTTGGGTTTTTTATTTTCTCAGCGTTTAAAGTGGACAAAAGCCCGCATTTTTAAAATTTTTTAGAACGTTTTTTCAAGAAATTGATTTTATTGTTTTCAAACGGATAGTTTTAAATAGTAGATTTGTGATAGATGCACAGTAAATATTAAAATAAATAAACATGTGTCGAATGGAGAATTAAAAAAATGAGTGCAACAGCCTTAACATCAAACTCTGGAGACGTAGCATGGATCATAGCAGCAACAGCGCTTGTCATGCTAATGACACCCGCATTAGGCTTCTTCTACGGAGGTCTAGTGCGAAAGAAAAACCTAGTATCCACAATTGCACAGTGCTTCATCATCTTCGCCGTGATAAGCATAACCTGGGCATTGTGGGGATACAGCATGGCCTTTGGCCCAAGCATCCACGGCATAATCGGCAACCTCTCACTAGCAGGACTAGTCAACGTGGGTATACACGACATTAACCCCGCAATAGCAGCAACCATACCCACGCTACTGGTATTCGCCTTCCAGCTAAAGTTCGCGGCAATCACCCCAGCACTAATCATCGGCGCATGCGCAGAACGAGTTCGCTTCCGCTCACTCTTAATATTCATGGTACTCTGGTCAACATTAATCTACGTGCCAATCGCCCACTGGGTCTGGAACCCTGATGGCTGGCTTAAAGGCCTCGGATCCATAGACTTCGCAGGAGGATTAGTCGTCCACATATCGGCAGGTGTCTCTGCACTCGCCGCAGCGCTTGTAATCGGAAGACGCAAAACATGTGTCGCTTCAGCTCCATGGAAAGCACACATGCAGCAAGTTGATCAACAAGAAAAATTAGAATTCAAGCCAACAAACATCCCCTACGTGCTACTCGGTGCAGCGCTTTTGTGGTTTGGCTGGTTTGGTTTCAACGCAGGCAGCGCCTTGGCAGCAAACGACCTTGCAGTTTCAGCGCTTGTAGTCACAAACTTGGCAGCAGCGGCAGCAGCAGTAAGCTGGATGATGATGGACTGGATAATCAAAGGCAAACCATCAGCAGTCGGCATGGCAGTTGGCGCAGTAGTCGGATTAGTAGTCATCACACCCGCATCTGGCTTTGTGAACCCAACCGCAGCATTAATCATGGGCTTTGTCGGCGGAATCATCTCAAACCTTGTTGCCAGCTGGAGATCTGGTAGAACAAGAATAGACGATACATTGGATGTCTTTGCGTGCCACGGTGTCGGCGGCATATGGGGTGCCATCGGAACAGGCATCTTTGCCTCAGCAGCAGTGGGCGGTGCAAGCGGTCTGATTTACGGAAACGTACACCAATTCCTAGCACAGCTATTGGCTGTGGGAGTTGTAGTGCCGTTCTCGTTCTTTGGCTCCTACTTGCTACTAAAGCTGGTCAACGTGTTCTCGCCTCTGAGGGTAAGCCCCGAAGCAGAAGACGCGGGCTTAGACCTAAGCGAACACGGCGAAGAAGCCTTCCAACTGGATTAAACCAGTACCCAACAACCCTTCTTTTCTTTTTTCCATTTTTGTTTGACATTTTGCTGTTTGTTTTGTTTTTCTGTTTTAAGGCTCCTTATTTGACGATTGTTTTTTGAACATTTTTTCGATTATTTGCGTTTTATGGGATGATTGTTGTGTAACTTTAGCTTTTGAATACCAGTTTTTAGACGGTTATCAATATTTAGTGCACTATTTGATGCGAATGTATAGTTTAAATATGAGTTTTTACAAACCTGAAGATTAATTGCACATAATTAGGGAAGGGATATGGCGGTAAACGCAGCAGACATAGCTTGGGTGCTAACCTCAACTGGTCTTGTAATGTTGATGACCCCTGCACTGGCATTTTTCTACGGCGGATTAGTCCGAAGAAAAAACCTTGTCTCCACACTAGTCCAGTGCATCGTAATTTTTGCGGTTGTCAGCTTAGTGTGGTTTTTCTGGGGCTATAGTCTCGTGTTTGGACCCAGCATCGGCGGCGTAATTGGCAACCTCTCGCTGGCAGGATTAAACGGCATAACCATAAACACCATCAACCCCGCCTACGCAGCAGGCATCCCAGAAATACTATTCTTCGCGTTCCAACTCAAGTTCGCGGCAATCACCCCAGCACTAATCATCGGCGCATGCGCAGAGAGAATCCGCTTTAAATCCCTGATAATTTTCGTGGTTTTGTGGTCAACTTTGGTTTACTCGCCAATTGCCCATTGGATTTGGAACGTAAACGGGTGGTTGCATGTTTTGGGCGCTTGGGATTTTGCCGGCGGCATTGTTGTGCACGTGGCAGCTGGTGTTTCTGCGTTGGCGGCTGCGTTGGTTGTTGGGCGACGTAAAGGCTGCGTGTACTGGAAAGACCAATTAAAATCATTAGACCGAAAAGCACCTGCTACTCCCGGCATGGGAACAGAATTCAAACCCACCAACATTCCCTACGTCATCCTAGGCGCAGGACTCCTCTGGTTTGGGTGGTTTGGCTTCAACGGCGGCAGTGCACTAGCGGCTGATAGCATCGCGGTTTCTGCAGTTGTGGCCACAAACTTGGCAGCTGCCGCAGCGGCGGTTAGCTGGATGATTCTGGAATGGCTAACTAAAGGCAAGCCATCAGCAATCGGCATCTCTGTTGGCGCCGTATGTGGTATGGCTGCGGTTACAGCGGCGGCAGGCTACGTCAGCTTTACAGATGCAGTTATTATCGGATTAGCCGCAGGCATCATCTCAAACTTAGTGGCCAACTGGCGCGCAGGCAGATCAAGAATTGACGACACACTGGACGTTTTTGCTTGCCATGGCATCGGCGGAATCATCGGTGCCGTATCAGTTGGCTTGTTTGCAACAGCAGCAGTGAATCCCGCAGTTCGAGGCTTGTTTAACGGCAACCCAGCACAACTAGGCATCCAATTATTAGCAGTCGCAGTCGTGGCAGTGTTTGCGTTTGTCGGCTCATATTTACTACTACGGTTAGTTGACGTGTTCACGCCATTGCGGGTTAGCTCCAAAGAAGAAGACGAAGGCTTAGACCTAAGCCAACATGGCGAAGAAGCCTACCACCTCGAATAAACCCCAATTTTTTAGGCATCGTCCCAACGCTTGGAGCTCATCAGGAAAGTCTTTGAAAGAAGAAGACAATCTTCTGCTGTGGGCTTTGTCTTCTTCTCGTTTTAACCCTAAATCGTAAATCTCGTTGAGCACAGCATCTCTGGTTCCACCATAATTTTTGCAATCTGATCATCCCTATGGCAAATTTTACCCCTAAAACAAGGTTTTCGTTAGTTCAAATCGCGCGGCACCTAAAGCTAACGTGTTAGCCACCCGTTCTTTTTTAAGCTCAGAAGTGCTGGAAACAGGATCCAAGGAAGTATGAAAGCTGAAATCATGTTCATTAGTGGTTTGTATTTCCAGTTTTTCGTTGTTGGGTCTCTAAATTTGTAATCTAAGCCCATCACTATTCCGATAATAAGCTGACCGGTCAGATAGGTGAATGGGTATATGTATGAATGTAAATACAAAGGACCATAAACGAATACTGAAAAAATGATAGCTGGAGTTATAAAAGTAGACATGAACTCCAAGTAAAATAGCATAGCCATGACCGGATGCTTGTGCCAAAAAAAGGCGCTTAAGAAGAAAGTTGATCGGAGATAGCCTTTTTTCCACCGTATTTGTTGCCGATAATAAGTTTTCAAATTTTCCGGCACATCGGTGTATACGACCGCGGTTGGCGCATAGACAGTCGTCCACTCGCGGGCCATAGCTTGTGAAGTTAAACCTCTATCTTCTGCATCATCATAAGCCGCCATAGAAGTCAAGAGCCTCTTTCTAAGAGGTGCCAATTCCCCTTTTGCCCACGGCGTAGCTAGGGCATAAGTTGTCAGGTTTCGATCATCGCCATATTGAGCTTTATCATTTGCCCAAAAGGACATAAAGTCGGCTATTGCCTCTCGTCTGTACGCGGCTAAGCAGCCTGATAAACAGAGCACTGTTCCAAAAACTGTTTCGGATGTCTTGCCGATATTAAAAGAATAGTCGTACCAAGCATCTTGGCATTTGGTTAATAAATTCTTGTCCGAATTCAGAACCTTGCCGTTTCCTACTATACCTCCAACTTCAGGGTTGGCAGCAAAGACCTTCATAATCTCCTCGATAGCGTATTCATCTATGATGCTATCTGAATCTATTAGAACAATAAAATTTCCTTTTGCCACATTAAATCCGGTGGCAACAGCTGTTCGTTTGCCTCCATTTGGCTTATGTATCACTTTAAGTTGCGAGTTCTTTTGGGCAAGTTTATCAAGAACATCTCGAGTATTGTCTTTGCTGCCGTCGTCAACAGCAACAACTTCCAAATTAGTGTAGTGAGAACTAAAAACTGCGTTTATCACTTTTTCTATGAGATTTTCTTGGTTGTATACTGGAATTATTACCGAGACCAAATCATTAGGTAAATCGCCCTTTGCCTTATTCCTGAAAAATACCCAGCCAGTAACAAGAACAATCAAAGCATGAATTGGCATAACAGTTGAATAAACAATTAAAGGGTCTCCAACTGACAAAGCGATATTTATGTTGAAAATCATAAACAGTATTAATCCACTAAGCATACTTCCTCGAATTATCCAAGCTTTTCTGCTCACCAAAATCCTGCCTTTTGAGGAGATTTTTTGTTTACAATGACTGTA
>JBJKPJ010000365.1:0-14792 GCA_046706605.1 Bathyarchaeia archaeon
GTGTAACACCCCTGCCAACAAGCTACTGGACACGCCCAATCTACGGCGAAAACAACAACTGGAACGTGATCGCCGGCAACTGGCTTGGTCTAGCAGCATCCACCTTTGCAGCAACAGGAATGTACAACGCAACAGGAAACTATAACCCCTACACAACAGCACCCAACACTGCACACATTCTGTGGACAAAACCCGAAGCATTCGGCGGTATAATCGGCGGAGAATTTGGAAGCAGCGAAACAGCCAACTACTACTCAACCTCCCAATATGAACCAAAGTTCGCACCAATTATCATGCAAGGAATACTTTACTACACTGTCTATCCTGGTGCCTCCACTTTCCCTGAAGGCTGGGTTGCAGTAAACCTACATACAGGACAAACAATATGGACCAAGACCGAAGCTGAAGTTAACAATGAAGTGCTAAAATGTGGTCAAATACTTAACATGATTACACCCAATCAGTATGGCGCCCAAGCATACCTATGGTCCATACCAGTATCAGCATCTGGATTCATGGCAGCTGGCTCATACATGTCCATGTATGATGCAATGACCGGACAGTGGATCCTTAACATCACAAATACCCCCGCAATGACACTCACCGAAGATGAACATGGCAACTTAATCGGCTACTACGTTAACTCAACAACAGACTATGCCACAGGTTCAATTTCAGCTTCACTAAGCATGTGGAACTCTACTCGATGTATCAACATAGGTGCAGGCGGTAGTCCAACAGCTGGTTACCCAAGTGGTCTAGCAGACAACTGGATGTGGAGACCCCCACAAGGCGGACAACTACCCTTCTCAGTTGGCGTGCAATGGTCAGTACCATTACCGCTCAAAGACGCACAAGGTAACCCATTAACTTACCTCAATACAGCTTACGGTTTCCCAATACCGATGTATTTGCTTGGCATTTCAGCAGTTCAAAGCGGAACAGTCTTAATGACAGGGTACAATTCAGGTAGCGGCGGAATGTTCTTTACATCTGGATGGCAAGAAGAAGCAGGATTCAGCGCAGTCGACGGACACCAACTATGGGGCGCAGTCAACCGCACAGAAGTACCTTACTCCATTGTCTACACCGGCGGAGTATGGTCAGGAAGCGGCGCTTACGTAGAACTCACAGAAGCTTCCCTATCAGTCACAGGTTACAGTCTAACCACCGGAGAAAAACTATGGGGACCAACCGCATTGCCTAACGTTAGTCCATTTAGCTCACTAGGATCAAATGCAGTCGTTGCTAACGGAACAATCTACATCTGGGGCTATGGAGGAGACGTCTATGCATTCAACATCTTGACTGGCGAACTCAAATGGCAGTACCACACCCCATCAGGCGGCTACGAGTCACCTTACGGCGTAGAACCAATATGGACCTTCACAGTGGGATCGGTTGCTGATGGTAAACTCTTTGTTCCAGAAGGTCACATGTACAGTCCACCACTGTTCCATAACGCACAACAACTCGCTCTGAACACCACTGACGGCAGTGTCGTTTGGAGCATTGATGCCTTCGACGTTAACAGCGCACCAGCCATATCCGACGGAGTAATGACCACACTCAACGCCTACGACAACCAAATCTACGCCTACGGCAAAGGACCAACCAAACTCAACGTCGAAGTACAACCATTCGGCTCAGAAATGGTGATTAGAGGCACAGTCACAGACATCTCCGCAGGCGCATCTCAAGAAGCAGTTGCAGCAAACTTCCCCAACGGCTTACCAGCAGTCTCAGATGACAGCATGTCTCCATTCATGGAAGCAGTCTACATGCAACAACCAATGCCAAACAACACAACCGGTGTCCCAGTCACAATCAGCGTTCTTGACTCAAACGGCAACTTCCGCGAAATCGGAACCGCAACAAGTGATGGAAGCGGCATGTTTACCTTCACATGGACACCAGACATACCAGGTGACTACACCGTCGTAGCTAATTTTGCAGGTTCAGAAGCATACTACGCATCCTCTGCTGAAACATCATTCTATGTATCTGGAACAGCACCTACAGCAACGCCCGCACCAAGTCCAGCACCATCCATGGCTGACCAGTACTTTATTCCAGCAGTCGCAGCAATAATCGTTGTCATTATCATTGTTGGCGCTCTAATAATACTGCTACAAAGAAAACGACCATAAAAACTAACAAAAAAACTCAACATTTCCTTTTCTTTTTTTTATAAACTCAAAAATTTAGGTTATAACAATTTTAGCTGCAAAAGTAAAAAGGCTAAAGATTAGTGGATGTATCCAAGGTTTTTGTTTTGTGTTTCATTAATTTCCTTCATTGACTCATAGTGGGCTTCAATCAAAATCTTTAACGCATCAATATTTTTCTTAATATCCTCAACTTCACCGCTTTTCTGCAAAACCCCAGATTTAATCAGCTGCTCGTTAATTTTAACCACCGAAACTTCCAACACTTTGCCTTTGAAGGCAAAAATCTGAAGTGAATTAAGCAGACTCAACTGGGAGTTTAAACGTTCAAGTCTGTCTAGCTCGATTGTTTTTTTGATGAATGCTTTCAATTTGTTCTCTGGAGTTGCTTCAGGCGATGCCATGAGCTGCTCATAGATTATCTGATGCCGCGCTGAAGCTTCTTTGGTTTCATCTACAACTTTCTGAACCCGCTTTGCGTTTCTATCCAACATTTCTAAGACTTCATCCAAACAGTTTATCCTCCAAATTATTCGTCATGTGCTCGTGTGCACTTTTTTTATTTGTTAAACACACTTTTTCACCCGCGCCAATAGTTAAGCTTTTAGGCATTTGTTTTGATGCAATTTCACAAATAGAACAAATTATCAATCGGTTCTGTAGTTATACTCGAAATTTATTGAATTTTAATATTAAAATGAAGCTGGACCCTGAGCGATCACAGGCTGTTGCTAAATAGTTCTAGTAGTTTACCAAGACAAGCATTAAGTGTATTTTTAGGTTAACGCTTCTTTGGAACGGTGAACAACATAGACCGCCGAAGCAGTATGAATTTTAAACACCTGGTCTATCACCACAGCTTCTTCAACGTTGATTACCGCCGCAACAAAGAAAACAGAACTAAAAGAGCAAAACTCGTCAAGGTTAATCCTCACATTTATTATCATGAAAGCAAGCGTGCCGCTTAGAATTAATCGTTTGAGACGACGGTTATCCACAAACCTATCTTGCGAGGAGAACAAATTTAAATTTGACAGGCAACAGCGTCATCGTTTTCTACTACTTCCATGGGGATAGGGATTAATTCAGCTAAACCTAACGCGGGCATTAATTGCTTGAGCTCCGTTATCAACAAATGCGGTTTGATGTTTGGGTTTGTTATCATTCTCCGTTTGATATGCACAGAATTCATTCCAGCATTTCTTGAGCCGGCAACATCGGGTTCTAAGGTGTCTCCAACAAATACAGCCTCAGCTGGTTTCACGCCCAAATATCGAAGCGCCATGTTAAATATCTCAGGATGAGGTTTTTTGAGGTTTATGTCCCCGCTCACAATTATGATGTCTAAAAAGCGGGTTAACCCAAAATACTCCAGAAGTTCCCAAGCGCATTCTGAAAAACAAAGGTTTGATAAGACCAGTTTTGTATCTGCCGCGCAGTTGCCCAAGGACCTCAATTGCTTGTGGGTCAACTTTTATATGCTGTTTAAACTCTTGGGTAAACTCATCTACTGCTTGCAGAACCATATGGGTTTGCCCTTTTAGTTTTGCGTCCAACTCAATTAGGGTGCGCTCTATATATACACTAAAATGTGGTTCTTCAAGCGTAACTTCAGTTTCAGCATTAATTTTGTCAACTACACCTAAGTAAACACGTTTAAAATCGCTGAATGATATTTCAAGACCGTTATGAGACAGGTAGCGATGCATTTTCCACAGGCTTTGGATATAGGAAGTGCGTTCATCATCAATTAATACCAAAGTATCAAACAGGTCAAACAATACAGCGTCTGTAAAGAAAGAACGGTTAGGCGTATCAAGGAAATGTTTGGCGGACAAGGTTTTGTTAAATTGCCTTTGCGGTTTGTCTATATGTAACATGAGTTATCTAAACTTTTAGGGTTGATATAGGGATTTATTCTGTAATATATAGAGCCGAAGGTAAACAATATAGCAAAAAATCCCAAGCTAAAATTAACTCAAAGAAATTTGACAGAAATTTCAAGAAAAACGATAAAAATATAAAATCTTACATATACACTCGTAACAGAAAGGCGTTTTTCCGTGAATGAACTGGCACTTTTCATATTAGTCCCGATATCGGGCTATGTACTTTTGTGGATTTTGGGGAGTATGTTTTTCCTAACTTACTTCAAAATGTTCAGGTTACCTTCAAACTTGGATTATGCAGAAAAACTCCGTAGAATCCCACCCTTCATCTCAATAATAACGGTGACTCTTTGTAGCATCGTTTCATTCTACCTGATGACCAAGTTACTGTTAGATTTATATCTAACCCCAGGCAACATGGTCCTCTTGGCCGAAACTGGATCAATTGCACTGGTTTTCACTGTGACCATAGACCTCATCGTGACGCCACGAATAGAAAAAATAAAAATTGGCGCTTACCCTATGAACCTAATGTATCTGTTTGCCTGGATAGTCATACTCCCCTCTGTTCTATTAGCAGGAATTTAATCTACATCTCCTGCACAGAACATGATGTTTTCTCGGTAATGGAACAGCAGCTACTCATGGTCGCATATGCTTTCCTTGCCTTTTTCATGATTTGAGACATGAAAACTGTTTAAGCTGAGGAAGGGGAAACATACCCAAATTAAGGCGCCAGGAGGGATCCTAGCCCATTTGACCAGTAAAAATTCAAGCTGGCGGTGGGGCTTTTCAAGTTTTTAGGTTCAATTCCTACCGGTTTATGGATTAAAAAGGAGGATAGCATGCCTCATACCTTGGATCCTCCAGTCGTAAGTAGCTTATAAAATTCTGTGGGAATAAAGCTAAAAATTCTATCTCTAAACGTCCTCAGGGGGTCGCTAGGGTTTGAACCCAAGAACAAGTGGAGAATCTTCCGCATAACTCCCTTTTTTATTAATGAAGCAAATCTGCCGAGTCGCAAATCTGAAGCTAATGCCTATGGATACACTCCTATTTTCCCCATTCTTCTCAACTCATCTACCATTTTGAGCGGAGATTGAAATGACCCCGCCAAACAACCACAATTAGAACAATCTGCATTGTCTACAAAGCAGCCTCTTTTTTTCCAGCAAACATCAAAATGAAGGGCATCATTTCTCCACGTACATGAGCTTCTGTGGTCAGGAAATTCATACCATTTTATCATTCCGTCAGTCATCAGAAAAATGCTTGGATATATTGTCTTAATTCTCTTCATTTCATTAACTATAGCGGCTCTATCTTCTTTGGGAACAGCTAAAGGAGAAGCGTGTTCTAGCCCTCCGGCGCAAATATTGCAAACCACGCCGTCAAAGCCGTTTTCTTCGGCAATTCTTGTGATATCTTCAAGTTCGTTATGGTTGCCCTTTGTAAGAGTCATATTGATGATAACCCGTCTGTCTCCTGAATAATTTTTTATTACTTTTGAAAAAACGCCATTCCCTCTGATAGAGTCGTTTGTATTGGGTAACCCATCCAGCGAGACAAATAATCTGTGGTTAAATTTTTCAGGAATCCTGATTGTTCCATTTGTTATAACGTAGACAAAAGGAAATAATTTATCGGCAAGCATTAAAACATCTGGCCTAAGTGCAGGTTCGCCACCTACCAGCAAAACTGCTCTTATTCCTAACTTGTAGAGTCCGTTGAGCCTTTTTTCCCAAACAGAAATTTTAAGCTCCTGCGCTTGAATGTCTGGTCTACCTTGAAAATGGTAACAATGCTTGCACCTAAGGTTACAATTGTCTGTGACATCTATTTCAGCGAAATATTTTGTTTTGAATGTAACTCTTCTGAGATCAAGCCAGAGGAGGTACAAGATTTTCTGGATACGATTTTTCATGAAAGAATTACAATTGTTACAACATTCAAAACATCCTTTTATTTCTTTGGAAATAATTGAAAGCAAAGAAGGGTTGACTAACCATTTGAAGGAAAATAAATATAATCAACAGCGATGGCCATTTCTCAAAAACGCTTGGATTCCTCTAATTATCGATGAACTGGTCGCCTTCCTGTTTTTAATAATTTAAAATGGTAGCAAATCACTAATTCAGATTAACTTCTGCCACTATATTTTAGACAAATTAAACTCAAAAATACCCTAACTGGTAAAGTGGCGCCGGGAGGGGGATTTGAACCCCCGTGGCCCCAAGAGGCCACAAGCTGATTGGTGCCGCCCGTTTTGGAGGCATCTCCAGGCTTGCTCCCTGCCTGGCTAGGAGACCCCGGCAACGTAGCCAACTCTTCTAAGTTGGTTTGTACCCTTTCTCTAACGTTAGGACAATTTAAAGTTTTATCGTGAAAAGCATTTTGGGTTGATAGGCTGCGATTGCGTGTTTTTTGGTAAGCTGAATTTTGGATAGCAATTATTTACATTTTTAATGCAAAAACAACCATTCCCTTGTCCGCAACTCGTTTTCAAGATAACGATTTTCTTCTCTAAGTGCAGTTAACTTAAAGAACAAGCAACAAATATACTAAACAAACTGAAAAAATAAAAAGACAAAAAGTGGTGTAGGCTACAAGTGGCTCAAGCAACATTTGAAGAAATAAGCGCATCGGACTTTTTCTACCGCAACCGAGATATCGCAGGTTTAACTAACCCCAGCCGCAGCATATTTGTAGCCATCCGTGAGGTCGTCGAAAACAGCCTCGATGCAGCAGAAAGCCACAAAATCCCACCCGACATTTATGTGCGACTATCTTTTGAATCCGAAGCGACCAAAGACACCCAAATCTATAAACTCCATGTTGAAGACAACGGCAGCGGAATCCAACCCCGCTTTGTTCCCTCAGCCTTTGGGCAAGTCCTCTACGGCAGCAAATACAAGCTCAAACAGGCACGGGGTACTTTTGGTTTAGGCGGCAAAATGGCTGTTTTATATGGGCAAATCACCACTCACAAACCCGTCTACGTGACTTCGAGTACGGGGCAGGAAAAAATTTACAGTTTTAAACTAATGATAGACATCCAGCGGAATCGCCCAATTATTTTAGAGCGCAAAGTTATGATAAACAAGGAACACTGGCGGGGCACCATAGTTGAATTCACACTTGAAGGCGACTATTTGCGCGCGATGCCAAAAATAATTGAGTACTTCAAGCAGACCGCCATGGTCAACCCCTACGCCAACATCACATTCGTTGACCCAAAGGGAAGGCTCTACAAGTTTCTGCGGGCAACAACAACCATGCCAGAGCCGCCAAAAGAAACCCAACCCCACCCCTATGGCGTGGACGTAGAGCTTTTGCAACGACTTATCCAAATAACTGAGTACAATAATATGCTTGGTTTTCTACGGGGACATTTCCACCGTGTAGGCGAAATCACTGCTCAAAAATTCCTTGAGTTTGCAGGAATACCGCCTAACAAAAACCCCAAAAAACTCGGTCACGAAGAAATTGTGCGGTTAATGCAGAACCTAAAGAGATTCAAAGACTTTCTTCCCCCAGATGCAAGCTGCCTCTCGCCGCTTGGTGAAGAACTGCTAAAGGCAGGGATAACTAAAGAGTTAAACCCTGAGTACCTGGTGGTTCACCAGCGTAAACCATCCACCTATGCAGGGCATCCCTTCATCGTCGAGATGGCTATGGCTTACGGCGGCGGAGTGCCTAAACGCGGCAACTTTGTAATTTACCGGTTTGCCAACAAAATTCCCTTGCTTTATGATGAAGCAAGCGACGTTTCTTACCGTGTAATCTCTGCGATGAATTGGCGGCGCTACAAAGTTTCATCTGACATGCCTATCGCGATTGTCGTGCACATCTGCAGCACCAAGGTTCCCTACAAAACCGTAGGAAAAGAATTCATAGCTGACCGCCCCGAAGTGCGCCGAGAAGAAGCAAACGCGCTCCGCGAGGTTGCACGGCAATTACAGCATTTCCTTGCACGGCAAGAGCACGTACATAACGAGAAGAAACGATTAAGCATATTCAGCAAGTACCTACCGAAAATCGCTGAATTCTCAACCACACTTGCAGGGGAAAACAAAAAGCCCGACATTGAAAAACTGTTAAAGAGCGTACAGAAGTATGGTACAGAAGAAAACTAAGATAACTGAGAAAAAGCAAGAAGTTCTCAAAGGCCTAAAAGGCTTTGGCTCATCAATTTACAATCAACTCAATGAGGGCGTTTTCCCAACTGTAAACATGCCCAGCCGCGGCACCGACAACATCACCTACGACCCTACACTGCGCCAATATATTTTAGGCGAAAAAAACGTGGGCAGAAGTACACGAAACATCCGCCATATTAAACCCTTTACGCAGCTTGCTTGGGTTGCCCTGTTTAGCAACGAACTTACATCTCAACGTAAAACCTCCACTTTGAGAGATGTCTACTACTCTGCGCAGGCTTACGAGATGACTTTCACAGACCAGCAGGAATCAAACAACATCATTACTGACCTTGAAACCTTAACTGGCTTTGCACGGGAAGACTTCAACATCTTCCCCGAAGAACGCAGCGCAATCTTCGGCGACCTCGACATCGGTTACACTGTTCCAGGCTACGAAGGCAAAACAGTGAATTTAACTAGCCACCCCGACGGTGTCCTTATCGGACCCGCACTAACCTCTTCGGAGTTCATTAAAACCAGCGCGGACAAAGTCATCGCCATCGAGAAAGGCGCACTCTTCACAAGATTCATTGAAGAAAGCGTCCATACCAAACACAAATCACTTCTGATCTCATGTGGAGGACAAGCGCCCAGACAAACCCGCAGTTTCATTCGTCGGCTCCACGACGAACTCGGCTTGCCAGTTTTCATCTTAACCGACGGCGATCCCTGGGGCATGCACATCGCTCAAGTCATCATTTCCGGCTCCGCCAACGCCGCGCATCTTCGAGAACTCAACACACCCGACGCTGTGTGGAGTGGAGTGTGGGCGAGCGACATCGTTGAATACAAGCTACCAACTGACCCACTCGACGAAGTAGACGTAAAACGCCTCTATGAACTGCAGAGGGACCCAAGATACCAGAATGACCCCGTCTGGCAGCGTGAAATCAAAATGTTCCTAAAAATTAGACGCAAGACGGAACTTGAAGCTTTCAGCCGCTACGGGTTAACTTACATCGTGGACGAATATTTGCCTACTAAGCTGGAGCAGCAGACTAACGGGAAAAAATAGTTTGGGTTTAATTTTTTAATGCTATTAACGCGCTGGCTTGTCCTTTTATTTGGTGTAAGTATGGAAAGAAGAACACGGGATAAATTTCAGTTATTTTTGTTCTAGCAGATGTGCGGTTTGTTGCATTGTTGTAGGACTCTCTTTTTTGCTTCATTGTTTAATGCTTAGGTTGCGCATGTTGTGTCCCAAATTAGTTGTGATGCCTTGGGAGGTTACTTTTGCTTTGTTGACTTTCCTATTTGCTTTAGACCGCTTTTTGACATATAGTTGCTTTATACTCGGACAAAAGAAGCGTCACATTTAATTTGGGGACAAAACGGAGCGCTAATAGTCATCCGTTTATGATGTAGAGAGACTAATTGCGGTTTGCTGAGACAAAGTTTTTATGACTGTTTGAAACTTTACTCTCGGCGTTAAAACCAAGGATGATTCAAGATGACCCTACAAAAAGGAGATTTAATACTAATCGATTATGTAGCAAAAGTTAAAGAGACAAACGAAGTTTTCGATACCACAAAAGAAGACGTCGCCAAAAAAGAACACCTCCACAAAGAAGGAGAACTCCACGAGCCAAAACTAGTAGTCATCGGCGAAAGCTGGGTCCTAAAAGCTCTAGACGACGCACTCCTCGACATGGAGCTAAACAAGCCCCAAACAGTGGAAATTTCGCCAGAAAAGGGCTTTGGGCAACGAGACCCCGAAAAAATAAAACGCGTCCCAATTAAGCAACTCTACGCCAAAGAAATCAACCCCGTTGTGGGCGCACGCATCGAATTCCAAGGAAAAAATGCAACCATCCGCTCCATAGGTGCAGGCAGAGTTCTACTTGACTACAACCCGCCCCTCGCAGGCAAAACCCTCATCTACGACATCGCAATCACAAGCAAACTCGAAAAAGCTACAGAAAAAATCAGTGCTCTAATCCACCGCAGAGTCCCCGTCGTCGAACAAGAAAAATTCAAACTGACTCTTAAAACAGGCCACTTAACCATTGACATGCCTGAAGAAACCTTCTACGTTGAAGGCATACAAATCGCAAAACGCGGCATCGCCATGGATATCCAAAAATACGTCCCAGACATTGCAGAAACAAAATTCATTGAAACCTTCAAATCTGAACCTAAACCAGCACCAGCCGCACCAGCCACACCTACTCCAGCCACCCAAAAAGAACCAGCACCAGAAAGCATAACTAGTAGCGAAACAGAAACAGCCAAACAGTAAATCCACTTCATTTTATTTTCTTTTCAGAATTCTTTTTATCCATACATTAGTAAATTGTTTCTTGCTGAAAAGTAACAAAACTTATTTTCACTCCAAACAAAACAGGTGAACTTATGAAATATAAAATGCTCATACTCATCGAGAAAAACATTGAGTATTATGCAGGACAAGAAGTAAGCAAAAAAGTTGACAGGAAGCGAAAACACAACTGAAAAAACCGATAAAACAAAGATGACACTGTGGACTAAGGATGCAATGGACCGCTTAGATTCCTCGGTTGATGAGCAGATCCGAATCAAAATAATGAACGAATGCGGAAAAAACTGCGCAGACATAAATAAACGCGTTATCCAAAAAGCAATCGAAAGACGGAAAAAATTCAAAACCTTTCAAGAATTCCTCAAAACAGAAACACAAAATCCGCAGAAGGGAACAAAACTTGTTTGGGAAGGCAAACAGCTATTCCACGTTTACACACCACAGACATTTAGTCATCCGATGCGTTGCTACTGCGGTTTAGTAAGAGCACTACCAAAAGAGGTCACGGCGCCGAAAACCTACTGCCACTGTGGCGAGGGGTTTGTTAAAAAATACTGGGAAAGCATCACAGAAAAACCCGTAACGGTCACACTTTTGGAGAGCGCAATATCTGGAGCCTCAGAATGCAAGTTTACTGCACAATTCTCTTAGCAAAGCTACAACCTTTTTCCCTGCGCTTTCAGAGGCATAAAAAAAGATTAAATTTCACTTAACTCCTTATATTAATACGACAACTCCGCTTTTCCTCGTTTCAAACAAGCAGAAAAAACGGAGGTGAAACCCAGTCAATGGACCACACCGTGATGCATTTTGAAATCCCAGCAAATGACATAGAAAAACTCAGACAATTCTACGAAGAAGTCTTCGGTTGGAAAATCACCCAGGTCCCCGGACCCATAGAGTACTGGTTAATCCAAACCGTCCCTGTGGAACCAGACGGCAAACTTATTCGCCCAGGCATAAACGGCGGCATGTACAAAAAACAAGCCCCTGAAAACAAACCTATCAACTATTTCGCCGTTGAATCCATCAGCGAGTTTCTGAAAAAAATCGAAACATTAGGCGGCAAAGTCACCCAGCCCATAATGGAAGTCCCAGAAGTCGGGTGGGTAGCTGCCGCAGAAGACCCAGAGGGAAACCAGTTTGCGCTGCTTCAGCCCATACGTGTTTAGTCAATTATCCCCGTGGCTTTCGTAATAACCTTGCAGCATTCAAAGTCGGGATTAATTTTATGCAGAATCGTGTAGCGTTCAGGCCTAATCTTAGCTGCAAGCTCCAACGCTTTAACCACATCATCATCGGCAACATTCAGCTCTTTGGCTGTGGTGGGCGCGCCAAGCTGCTTTAGAGTACTTCTTATCTGCAACCAATTAGACTTCTGCAAATATGCACTCAAAATTGACCCTACACCGCATTGTTCACCATGCATAGCGTGCTTGGAGCTAACCATGTCTAGGGCGTGACTAAAGAGGTGCTCAGACCCGCTGCATGGGCGGCTGCTACCTGCAATGCTCATAGCAACACCGCAACTAATCAACGCCTCCAACAAAACCCGAAGCCCCTCCTCTTCGCGGTAAACAATTAACTCAGCGTTTTCGGTTACAAGTTTGGCGCTCATCAACGCCAAGCTGGCTGCGTACTCGCCGTAATATTCGCCGTTTTCCATATGGGCAAGTTTCCAGTCCTTGACGGCAGTGTATTTGGCGATTATGTCTCCGCAACCACTTACTACAAACCGCCAAGGTCCTTTAGCAATTACATTTGTGTCAGCAACTATCGCCATAGGTGCCTGCGCCATAATCGAGAACGGTTTATCAGAGGCTTTGATGGATGCAAGGGGGCTTGCGATGCCGTCATGGGACACGGTTGTTGGAACGCTGATGAATGGGATTTTAAGGCTACCTGAACTGACTTTGGCAGAGTCAATTATGGTTCCTCCGCCCACGCCGAAAAGCACCTGCGGCTCTATTGCCCTGATCTCTTCTTCAAGAACCTTAATATCTTTCATGGTCATGGACTTGACTTGGAGAAACTCTACTTTTAGTCCTGACTGCTCCAAATAACCTGTAACTTCTTTTCCTGCAAGCGCGTAGCACTGTGGGTCAGAAAGCACGAGGGCTTTTCCTTTTAGGTCTAACCGTTTGGCAACTTCAGGAATGCGGCTAAGGGTGTCTTTGCCCACGATGACTTCGCGTGGCAACTGCATGTAATGATAATTTAAACCCAAGCTGTACCACTGCTACTTTCCATGAATACATCGGTGAGGCACATTTTAAAAGTTTGGGAAAGCACCCATAGAAAGCCATGTGCACAAGCGGTTGAAAACTCGCCCAAACAGGAACATGGGGCGTCAGGAAAAGTCGCTGCTTGGAATTTAACTCCATGAAATAGGGCAGTTTACGCCAGTTACACCCACGTCTGCGTCGACTTTATAGGGCATTATAAAATAATGTGTTCCCAGTGTGCCGCCTTCATTTTCGTAGACAACGCCCAACGCGTAAAACCAGTGGTTAGGCAAAACAATACTGTACTGCCCATCCTCAACTGCTGAGGTGAAGGTTTAAACGACAGCGCCTTCCCACGTTAATTGCTCAAAAATAACCTGCTTTGGCGTAGTACCTGCTTGTATGTTGATAGCTCCTGACACCGTAACCTCAGAGACACACACGACTAAAACAGTTTGGATAGAGTGGTTTTTTCCATTTTCTGCGAAGGCGTTGACGGTTATGTTGTAGGAGCTTATGGGAACCGCCTTTGAAACATGAATTGTTAAAGTGCTGTTGCCCGCTGGAAAAATTTCCTGTGGATTGAAAGCAAAATCTGCACCCTCTGGAACCTGGGCACCCAAAGTAACATTTTCAGCCAAACCCTGCACGGGGGTTGCGGTTACGTAGATTTGGATTGTGCTGCCCTGCAGAACGGTGCTGCTGTTGGGGGACACTGTTAGCTGGTAATCAAACGGCTCGAAGGGCGACGTGGGACTTGAGACTTGTATGGCAACAGGAGCAGTCAGGCTTAGGCAGTAGATGCATCCAGCCAACACAGCAATCACCACCGTCAACGCCGCAACGGCAAACACCAAACTCTTATCCAACAGAGGTATCCCCACATAACTAACCCAACCATGGCATTTAGTTCTACGTATGGAACAAACCGTTCCAAACAAGGAACAGAGAGCGCCAGAAAGCACTTTTAGGCACCTCCGCATAGCAATATGCAGTGACTGATTTGCCACGGGAATTTATCCTCTTTTCGCGTTTAGGAAAAACTGACCCGCAGTTTAGCAGTTTGCACGATGCAGGCAGATTAGACATTGTCCATGAATGCGTTGTCAGCAGCCTGTTTTTGTCACATGGCTTACGCCGAGACGTGACTTTCCACACAATCCTAAATGGTCCACCACACCCGCCACTGCACCTACAAATCGATGGCAGCACCCTTTTTGATGTTCGAACAGACATGGAAACATGGCAAGCAATCCTCCAAAAAACCATCGCGGGCAATCCGCACCCAGGTATCACCATAGGCAAAACGAGTTTTGAGGCGCTGGTGAAAGCCAAAGCCCAAAGTAGCAGAATTTTTGTGCTGGAAGAAGATGGCACAGACATCACCAAAACCGAGATTCCTGAGGGTAGCGTGTTTATTTTGGGTGATCATGTTGGGTTACCTAAGAAGGCAGAGGCGTTTGCGTTACGATTTGGCGAAAAAATCAGTCTGGGCAGGCAGCCGTATCTTGCCGCTTCCTGCATCACCATAATAAACTACACGCTGGACAGAAAAGCTGGCGTTTAGCTCTTGAAGTGTTCGTAGCCGTGGGGTTTTATGGTTTTTTCTTCGCCTGCCACTTCATAGGTAATTTTTTGCTCATAAATTGCCCGCCCAATGGGAATCAAGGTGCCACCAACGGTTTCAACCACCGCCTTTGCTTCTTCCCATTTTTCAGGCTTAACGGTTAACACAAGCTCGTATTCTTCGCCGCCATAAAGCGCCAAAGCCAAAGCATCCAACCCGTTTTCCGCAGCATACTCACCTGCTTCCACCGCTACGGGAATCCTTTCGAGAAAAAAGCCAACATTGTTTTTTTGCGCTAACTCATAGATGCTCCAAGCCAACCCGTCGCTGCTGTCCATGCTGGCAGAAACGAAGTCATAGCCCCTAAGCGCCAGCCCTTCCCGCAAGCGAGCCTTGGGATTGTAAACCGCATCCAACACTGATTCGCGCACCTGTTTGCCGGCTTTGCCGCCTTCTTTAAGTA
>JBJKPJ010000366.1:0-12226 GCA_046706605.1 Bathyarchaeia archaeon
GCTGTACTGGAGGAGCAGGGCTACAAGGTGGATGTGGTGGACTGCCAAATTAACCGCCCAAGCCAAGCTGAACTGGAAGAGCGGTTCCACAGCCTAAACCCCGACATCGTAGGCGTAACAGCGGCAACAGTCACTTATTTTCCAGCGCTCAAAATCCTCAAAGCCGCCAAAGCCGCACTGCCTAACTGCGTGACTATGATTGGCGGACCACACGTGACGGTGCTTGCTGAGCGAACCTTCAGCGACAGCCCAGACGTGGATATCGTGGTCAGGGGCGAGGGCGAGCAGACGATGCGGGAATTGGCGGCATTGATTTCGGAGGGCAAAACCGACAAGTTTGGCGATGTGTTGGGTATAACGTTTAAGCAAAACGGCAAAGTCATCGCCACAGCCGACAGACCATTCATAGAGGATATTGATGCGCTGCCGCGTCCTGCCCATCACCTTTTTGACATGACACATTACAAAATCAACGGCAAAGTTTACATGCCCATTATCACCAGTCGAGGTTGCCCTTTTAACTGTGCGTTTTGTTTGGCATCCAAAATGTGTGGTCACGGCTTTAGAGCCCGAAGCCCCAGCAAAGTCGTCGACGAACTGGAGTGGCTGCGGGACAGTTTTGGGGCAGAATCGTTTGCGTTTTACGACGACACCTTCACCCACGACATTAAGCGGGCAGTGGCGATTTGTGACGAGATGCAGAGGCGCAATTTTCTGCTACCGTGGGACTGCCGAACCAGAGTGGACAGAATCACGCCCGAGTTGCTTGCCAAGCTGCGTGCCACTAACTGCCAGCTTATTCATTTCGGCGTGGAATCAGGCAGCCAAGAGCTCTTAAACATCATGCGCAAAGGCACAACGGTGGAGCAGAACGCTAAAGCCATCAAGATGGTTAAGGAAGCGGGGATTTTGGTGGCGATTTCGCTGGTTATCGGGTACCCAAGCGAAACTGAGCAGATGCTGCAGCAAACTGTGGATTTCATACGCAAAAACAAGCCCGATTACGTTTACATGTGCGAAGCAGTGCCCTATCCTGGCACGGAGTTGGCGGATTACGTGCGGGAACTGGGTTTGCCGATGAGTGAGGATTGGAACCGTTACCACGAGCAGATGCAGGTCTTCGAAAACAAGCTGCTGCCCCTGCCCAAATTGGAGGCAACCAAAAAAGCTGTCTACGACCACGTCTTCACACCAACCTACTACCTTCGGATGCGACAACGGGGCGATTTCCACAGCCAAATCATGGCGCGCATGGCACTAAACCACTTGGTCTGGAAATACCTTTTTACACGTTGGGGATTTAGGCAGTTAGGCAAATTTAGGCACGTCAAAAAGAGCCCAGGCGGACACAGCACGCCAAGCCGTGACCAGTAAAAACCCTCCGCAGTGGTTAATGCTTATATTTTGGGGTGGTTTTTGTTCATCAACAAGCCAGTTTAGGCTTTGGATGTTGAGTTAAATTGAAAGTGGTTGTTCACTGGAGCGGCGGAAAAGACTGCTGTACCGCACTGCACAAAGTCATAGAGGAAGGGCATGAGGTTGCGTGCCTTGTTACCTACGTTTACATGGAACCCTACATTTTCCACAGCCTAAAAGTCATCGAACAACAAGTCAAAGCATTGGGAATGCCACATCAGTTTGTAAAAATCACCGACAACCGCTACGACGACATCATGGGCACACTGGAGCGCCTCCACAAAGAGGAAAACGTACAAGCCATCGTGACTGGCGACATTGATAACGTACATCACCGCCGCGTGTGGCTGGATGCCTGCAAAAAACTCGGCGTCAAACTCATGATGCCACTTTGGGACCGCCCCCTGAACCTGATTCCGGGCAACAGACGCCGCAAACGCATCATGGAGCTGGAGCAAACCACGGGCGTTAAGGCAATTCTTAGCTGCATTGACCAGCGCTACTTCACGCCTGAGTGGCTGGGGCGAGCAATTGACCGCCAGTGCATCGAGGATATGCAGCCCCTTGTTGGCCCCGCAGGCAAAGGCATCGACGTTTCAGGCGAACCAGGAGAGTACCACTCAACCAGCCTTGATGCGGCACTGTTTAAGCAACGGGTCGAAATAACCAAGTTCACCCAGAAAAGCAAAGTCGTGGACTTTGGCGGCTCCCCGTTCCGCGAGGGCAACTTCCTATACATGGACATCGAGGAAGCCGTGCTTAAACCCAAAACTGAAACACCACCCGTTTAGCACAAAAATTCTCAGACGGATTTTTATCGCAATGTTGATTAAGTAACTTTACCCCTAAAGTTGCAAGGCTGGAGTTAGAGACATGTCGCAGCAGAAAGAGACTGTAGGCAACTTGACGTTGAATATTGTTTGGCTCTGCGGAGGAACAACCGCGGACATTACTCCAGCGCCGCAACTCCAATTCAATATGGAGCAGGCGTGCGACAAAATTAAAAAGCAGAAAGTCAAAATCCGCGTTAAAGCACCGATGTTACTGATTTTTGATTACATGAAGATGGAAGTGAGCCTCTTTGACGGGGGACGCATGTTGATTAAGAATGTGACTGACGACAAATTGGCGCCTAAAGTCTACGTGGAAATCCTTCGAGTTATCGACGTACCTGTTTAGTGGAAAATTAGTTTGGCGCCCTTCTTTATTGCGCTGCCTAAGCCTTCTTGTTTGATTACGCGGATAAGTTGGGAAGTTTTGGGTTTTCGGGTTTTGCTTTGGAATTCCCGCTGAATCTTGACCAGCATGTCATAGTCAAAGTCAGGTGTCTTGACCCGTGCCAAATAGTTGTCAAGCTGGTCGTATAGGTGGTCACGGATTACTTCGTCGTAGAGTTTACTGCCAGGGCAAGCAATGTAAATGTTAAACATGCACACATCAGCCTTCAACGACTTGGCGTACTTGAAAGTGGCTTGCATATCCTCAACAGTTTCGCCCGGGATACCCAGCATAAACGAGGTGGCAGTTTGGATGCCGACCTGTTTTGTAAGCTCAAAAGCGCGTTTAACCTCGACAAGGTCGATGTTTTTGTTGAGCTTCTGCTGTATCCGTGGTGAGCCTGATTCGGTGCCGAAAAAGATTGTTTGACACCCGGCTGCTTTCATGTCGGAGAGAACTTCTTTGTTTACTAGGTCCGCTCTTGTTTCACAAGTCCATTTGAGACCAAGCTTGTTTTCCTTGATTAGGCTGCAGATTTGTCGGGTGCGGGTTTTGTTTATGGTAAAATTGTCACCGACAAAATAGATGCTCTGTGTCCCATAGTTTTCAACCATGTCTTTTATTTCGCCTATGACCCGTTGGGGCGAGAACGCACGGCAGCTGGTTCCCCATAACTCGCGGGTTTCACAGTAAGCGCACTGGTAGGGGCAGCCTCGGAGTATGCTCATGGTGTCGACGGGTTTGGCATCTATGTAGGGTAAGGCGCGGTCATACATCTGCATGGGCAACAGGTGACGAGCTGGAAAGGGAATCGTGTCTAAGTCGTTTATGAACTGGGGTGCGGTTTGAACGATTTCGCCAGCGATTTTGCAGGCAACTCCAGGGATGCTGCAAGAGGCGCCTTTGGGTTCACCTTTAGTTATGCTATCAGCAAGTTTTACTATCGCGGCTTCGCCTTCCCCAACCACGACGAAGTCAACTTCTGGATACTGGAGCAACGTTTCAGGCATGTATGAGGCGTGGGGACCGCCGACCACAACTTTGCAGGCGGGACATGCTTCTTTGGCGGCTTTTGCCATTTCTACACTGCGGCTATAGGTTAGACTGCTACAGGTTATGCCCACGATTTCTGGTTGGCGCTTTTTGATTTCGGCTTTAACCTCATCGATTGGGCGCCCCAAAAGGTAATTGTCATAGATTTCAACTTGGTAACCGCCCTGTTCCAGCGCCGCCGCAACATATGCCAAGCCCAAGGGCGCAAGTTTTCCCGCCATGCCCCAAGGCGACTTTTCGGGCAAAGTCGTGGTTAAAAGCAAAATCACGGGTAACGCTCTCCACGGGTTCCTATTTGGGGGTGCTGGTTATTTTCCCAATAACTGCGCGTCTCAGGTGGGCAATTATGAGCCGTGTTGCGCCAAGTCCCCACATTTTTCCTTTTTTGAACATTCCTAAAGCGCTGACAAAGTAGGCGGGGCTGAGGTAGAAGCTTTGGAAGGCTTGTTCGCGTAGCTGGGTTAACTCCTGCATGGTCATGTTGGGGATTTCAAAGGTTGGGGTGGCTGTGTCGTATTTGTCAAAATCTGTGATTCTAAGGGAGCCGTTGGCTTTGACTTCCTCGTACATGGGTGTGCCTGGGTAGGGGGTTGCGATGTAGAAGCCTACATCGTTGGGGTTTAATTCTTTAACGAAACGGATTGTTTCCCATGTGCTTTCTTTGGTTTCTCCGGGGAAACCCAAAATTACGCCTGCAACCGTCATCAAGCCCGCTTCCTTTGCCCACTTAAAGGCACGCCGTGTCTGGGTAAGCGAAAAACCTTTGCCCATGCTGGTTAACTGTTTTTTGGAGCCTGACTCAACCCCAAACCAAACCGCGATGCAGCCTGCTTTTTGCATTTTTACAAGCAGGTCTTTCCTGACCATGTCGACGCGGGTTTCACAGTCCCATTTAATTTTGAGTCCGCGGCGGTGGATTTCGTCGCAGATTTCACCAGTTCGGTCTTGGTCAACGGTAAAAGCGTCATCGTAAAAAGTGAATTGGGTAGCATGGTAATTTTTGTGCAAAAACTCTAGTTCGTCAACCACGTTTTTTGGGCTTCGCATACGGTAACGTCTGCCAAACATACGCACTGCCGTGCAGAAGTTGCACCAGTACACGCAGCCTCGGCTGGTCATAACGGGGTAGGGTATGCCGCCGTACTTTCGCAGTTCCCCAAGTTTTTGCCACAGATGCAGTGCAGGGAAAGGGAGGCTGTCGAGGTCTTCAAGGAAAGCGCGGTCAGCGTTTTTGACAATTTCGCTGCCTTTTCGGGTTGTGGTGCCTATAAGGTCAAAGAGCGGCTGGTGGTTTTCCACTCTTTTGGCAAGCTCAAGCATAGTCTGTTCACCCTCGCCGCGCACAACGATGTCTATGGCGGGTGATTCCTGTAGTGCTTTGTCATCCCAGAACGTTACGTGTGGTCCGCCGATGGCGGTTATGCAGTTGGGATGGATTTCTTTGGCAGCTTTAAGGATCTGCAGGGCGGATTTGTAGGTCAAGGTGGTGCAGGTGACGCCGACGATGTCGGGTTTATATTTGGCGATTTCTTCTTGGAACTGTTGGTGACTGATTTTTTGTGCTTGGCAGTCAATTACGTTAACTTCAAAATGGTTCTTGTATAAGACCGCGCCTAAATAGCCGATGCCAAGAGGCATAAATGGCGGATGCTGGTGTGAACCAGCGGGGTAGGGCGGGTTTACAAGAGTTACGTGAGTTTTCATGTTTTTCCCTGAAACAGTTAGAGAACTATACTTAGAGGTTCATTTACTTTGTGCAAAACCCGCAGATTTTTCCAGTTTCGCCCAACTTTGCATGCACAAGCTAAAATTATGCGGGAAAAAAGGAACATACTATTTTGAGGTTGATTTAGACTGCAGGCTGCATTGTTTTATTTCCATGTAGAGCCAGTTGCGTTTCCAGTTTTTGGCTTTTTCTTTGTGTTTCTTGACTTTAAACTTGTCAATCTGTAGCGACTGCCCAAAAAATGGCGCCTCAACCACGGTGCTGTGGTAGCCCTGTCCGTCTTCGCTGGAGACATCTATGCCTTTTTCGTCAGTTAACTTCTTTAGGTCTTTTACGGATTCGGAGTCAAGTTTTTTGCCCAGCCATTCTTCACCGAAAAAGTCAGTGTTAATGCAGTTTAGAACTGGGCGCAAACCTCTGCCGACGACTTCTTTTAGTACGTCGTAGGTGTCGCCTGAGGGGTTTTCGTTAGGCATCATGAAAGCTAACCCTAACTGTTTAGCCATACTCTCATAGTAGCTGGAGTGAACCACCGCGCACCCTGCGCCCACAATGTCGCCTGTAACAATGCCTTCAATGCCCTCTTGGGTTTTAAGCTTAGAGAGCGCATCCAGTATGTCTTCGTAGGGTTTTTTTACACGAACAACTTTTAGAGGAACACCCATAGTTTGGGATTGCAGTTCCATCAGAGGAAAACTGTGAAAAATGTAGGGTCGCTGATACTCAAAGCTGAGGAGATACGCGACTTGGTGGCCTTGCTGGTTGGCTTTATGGTATGCAAGACAACATTCTTTGCCCCCGCTCCAGTGAACAACAACTTTCATGTCTATCCTACTCTCAGGTTGGAAAAGACAGAAATGGAGCTATAAAGTTTTTCGCTAACGTCCCAAACCCAGTTTTGGGTTCACAGCATGCAACGTAGCAAAAAATCGGGTCGTGCAGCTTTGGTGCGATACTCCGTTAAAGCTATAAACAGCCAAAATCACATCAAACCATCTCAGAGGCTAAACCGTGCCCCCGAAAAAACCCGCCAAAACTCCCAACCTCGTCGAGAAAAACCTCAAAATCCTACTTATGACAACTGCTCCACCCCAAAACGGCGCGTGGTACTTGGGCAAAAGGCTACCTCCAATTGGCCTGATGTATGTGGCTGCTGCGTTGGAAAAAGCAGGTTTCCAAGTGCAGATGCTAGACAACTACCTTGCCAAAAAACCAATCAGCGAAGTCAAACAGGTAATTGCTTCATTCGACCCCAAAATCGTGGGAATAACCTGCGGTTCAGCAACGTATGCCCGCTGCATCGAAACCGTCAAAGCCGTCAAAGAAACCTCGCCCCAATGCAAAATCGTAGTGGGCGGATGGCACGCATCATATGTGCCCGACAGCCTGCTGGAAAACCCAGAAATCGACTACGTTGTTATGGGCGAAGGCGAACGGGCAGTAACGGAGCTTGCTGACTGCATCGTTAAAGGCAACGAACCAGCCGCCACCTCAATAGCAGGAGTCGCCTGCAAACGCGCAGGAGCAAACATCAAGAACCCACCAAAATTCATCGAAAACATGGACGAAATCCCCTACCCAGCCCGCCACTTGCTACCGTTAGAGCAATATGACCGTACCATCGAATATTTGGATGTTAAGCCAGCGGACGTAATGAGCATTAGCCGCGGATGCGTTTACAGTTGCGGTTTTTGTGAAACGCGCAAACTCTGGGGCAACATCTGTCGAGGTTTCAGCCCGCAAAGGGTTATTGGCGAAATCCAAGACCTCCAAAGCAAATACGGCACCAAAGGCATCTACTTCATCAACGACAATTTCACTTTGAGGAGAAAAGAAGTCCTGCAACTCTGCGACTTGATGGTCAAAAACAAGCTGGATTTAGAGTGGGTCTGCGATACCCGCGTGGACCTTGTTGACCAAGAACTGTTGGCTGCCATGAGCAGGGCAGGGTGCAAAACCATTTGGTTTGGCGTGGAGTCGGGTTCGCAGCGGATTTTGCAACGCATAGGCAGGAACACCACGTTAGAGCAGATAGAAAAAGCGTTTAAACTGTGCCGCAAAAACAACATAAAAACTGCCTGCTCCTTTATGCTTGGCGTTCCCGACGAAACCATAAAAGACATGGAAGCCTCACTCAAGTTCGCCAAGAAACTTAACCCCGACTGGTGTATCTTTAACGTTTTCATCGCTAACCCAGACAGCAGGCTGTATCAAGAGGTTTTGGAGTACAAAAAATATGATAAACTTGACGACTTTTTGCTAAGCGTCCACACCGATGAGTACGATTATAATTCGTTGTTGGAGATTCAGCGGCGATTCTTTATTGATTTTCACCGATCACCGAGGCAGATTTGGAAGAGAGTGAAGCGGGAGGGTGCTTTGAACTTTGCAAAAAGAAGATTGCTTCCGCCAAAACAGAAGAGAATTGGTATAGCCTAGTTAGGATTTTTGGTTCGTTTCCTGATTAGGTAGCCAAACGTGACTGCGATAACCAGCAATATGATGGCAATGATTGCGATTAAGGCTATGGTATTATTTCCGTAGGTTAAATGGTCATTGGGGGGAGTTACCACTTCGGAGGGGTTGGTGACATGATCGGAGAAGCAGTAAACGTTCCAGTCGTGGCAACCAATGTATAACCTTCCGTTTGCGAGGCTAGGGGAAGACCAACTGCTAGAGGGCAAAACGGCAGTTGCGATTTTGGTTCCGTTCTGTGAAGTATCCAGTATGAATACGTCGCGTTGGCTTGTGGCAAGGTAGATTTTGCCGTCTGCGTAAGAAGGCGAAGTGTAGAGTTCATCTCCTGTGAAAGCACTCCAAAGTGTGTCGCCGTTGGTTGCGTTAAGAGCCGCTATGTTGAATTTGTCAATGATGTAAACGGTGCCGTTCACGTAAATTGGGGAGGAAACGATGAATTCTATGGCGGTTGTGTCGATAAATTTCCACTCAACTTGCCCAGTTTCCTCATTTACCGCATAGTAGGCACCCCAGTTGGATGAAGCAAACACTTTTCCATCGGCCACTGAAGGGGAACCAAGCATCTCTGTGCCGCCAACAAACGAGTACTGGTAAGGCAAAGTGAGGTTCCATATTATGCTGCCTGTGTTTGCGTCTAGTTTGTAGAGGTTGCCTGCAGCGGGTTCTTGGGAAGTAAAGAACACTGCGCCGTCAGCAACTGCAGGTGACGACTCAATTGGTCCACCAGTTGGGGTTTTCCAAACTACCGCGCCCGTGTCAGCGTTTAATGCGTAAAGGCAGCCGTCTAAACTGCCAATGTAAACCATGCCATCAGAAACCGCTGGTGAAGACTTAAGCACCAAATCCCCAAACGTAAACTGTTGGTTAGTGTTGATAAAAGTCCGCCAGATAAAGGTGCCCTGATAAGCATCCAGACAGTAAACGAAGCCATCTTCGCTTGCAACGTAAACTTTTCCATTAGCAACCGCAGGCGAAGAAATGATAGCGCCGTCTGTTTGATATTTCCAGATGAGGCTACCACTAAAGGCACCTATGGCGTAGATACACTTATCCTGAGAGCCAGCGTAGACTATACCGTCAGCGATGCTGGGTGAAGAAATAACCGCACCGTTGGTTGTGAAATTCCATGCCAAAGAAAGGCTAGATGGGCCTGTTTGTGCAGTTGATGAATGAGTTGGGTCAGCTCGCCACATAGACCAATCACTAACAGTGATTTGGCTGCTTCCTATCGCCCACAGTTCGCTGTCAGTTTTGTACTCCGTTCCCGATGTGGTGTCCACAGCGGTTGTCACGCTACCTGGGATAATGTAGAGGGTGCCATAGGCAACAATGGCGGATTCCCGTGGAGCCAACGCTTCTATGGGTAATTTCCAGATAAGTTGCCCATTGTAGGCGTTTATGCAGGCAAATTCGGAAACTGTGTTGTACTGAGTAACGTACTGAGCCAACTCGCCCGTAGTTACATACACTTTACCATCTGCAACAGTTGGCATGCCTGGCCAGATGAGGTCTGGGTCAGGTCCTTTGTACTTCCAAACCAAACTGCCAGTTGCAGCGTCAAGCGCATAGAGGTACCCGTCTTTGTTCATCGAGTAAACTATCCCGTACGCAACGGCAATTCCAGTTGTGAAGTAACCGTTGGTGTCGGGCTTGTAGGTCCACAGGATTTTGCCGTCTGTTGCGTTAAAGCAGTACATTGTGTTGTCGTCGGTTCCGCCGCGGAAGAATCTACCATCAGAGTAGGCTCCGTTGAAAATCATAGGTCCCTTGGTGAGGGCTGTCCAGAGGATTTGCCCCGTTTTGGCGTCAAGCGCTAACTGCTGGTTCATAAAAGAACCCGTAAAAACCTTGCCATCGCCGTAGGTTGTTCCTATACCGGTTATGCCGCCTCCGGGAATGTATGTTCTCCAAGCCAACGTCGGCGGACTTGACAGGTCAGCAAAGCTCCAAGCTTCAAGATAAGAGTTGACTTTAACGTAAAACAACTTTTCTTCTGGGCTGTAAACGTTAGAGTTAAAAATTCCAGTGTCAGCACAGAAAGAGGAGCTGGTCCACTGGATTTGCCCTGTTTTGGTGTCTATGAGACTGCTTTCCACAAGCAGGTGGGAGTCATCGATTTTGTAGGCTACAGGCCAAGTTTTGTTCATGGGAACCTCGGTGCTCCAAACAACGTTTCCAGTCTGGTCAACCGCGACTACCGATGTGTTGGTGCAAACAAAAATCATACCTGAAAAAGCCGTAATATAGGGTTGTATGCCAGGAATTTGGGTTTTCCAGAGGATGTTGGGGCTACTGGGGGCTGGTCCATCTGAGAACCTTGTAAACGAAGAGTCGCCTTGGAACTGACTCCATTCATAGCAGTTTAAGGCGGCGTTTGGGGAAACGGTGTTGGTTTGGGCGTTAACTGATGACGTTCCATAAAGTGAAATGGATGATGTTGTAGAAACAAGTAATAGCGCCAAGATAATTGTAACTGCAAGTTTTCTGGGGATGACCGTTGCCCTCCGAGAGTGATTCTTCTCTAGGGGGTATTTCACTATAAACTTTGCGGAAAGTCGAAAAATCAGTCAAAAAAGATGGAAATTTGCAAAGATGACGAAAAAACAAAAAAATGTAGGAAGCGCACAACATTTTTTAAGAACAAGAGAACCCTTAAGGTAAACATGAATATTCTCAGAGTTCAAGGGGGATTTTAATTTGGCAGAGCCAGCAGGTCCGTTACTTATGACTTCTTGGAGAGCAACAGGCGCTTGTAACGCACGATGCAAATATTGCAATGTTGATGCTACAGGCAAGCATGCACCAAGAGAAATGACAACCCAAGAAGCATTTCATCTAGTTGATGAAGTGAAGAATTTTGGGGTGAGATGGTTTGGAATTAAAGGCGGCGAGCCTTTAACACGCCCCGACATATTTGAAATCGTTACCTACGCAAAAAGCAAAGGCTTAAACGTTTGCCTCTTGACCAACGGCGTCTTTGTTGACGGCTCAATCTATGACAACTTGGTCAAAAACCAGGTCTGGACCTCAGTAAGCATTGATGGCCCAGAAGAAATAAACGACCAACTCCGCGGCAAAGGCTCCTACAAAAAAGCCCTAGCAGCCATCGAAAAACTCTCCAAAGGAAAAATCCTAAACGGATTAGCCGCAGCCATCACAACCATCAACTACCAACACTTGGACCACGTGGCTGAGTTAGCAGACAAGTACCACGCCAACTTTGTCTGGTACAACCATTTAGTGCCCAGCGGACGTGCAAAAGAAACAATGGAGCTAACACCAACGCCTGAGCAGTACGAGTGGGTACTAAACCATATCTGGGACATCACAGAGAAGTATAAGGGCAAATTTGAAGTTCACGTTCACTGCCCGCACTTTGCAAGAGTTGTTAAACAACGAATTCCAGAAGAGGAATTTAATCATTGGTACGAAAAAGAGTTTCATGGCAAATGCACCTACTTTGCCTTCGGCGGGTATCTCAGCGTAACCGAAAACGGCGATTTAATTCCCTGCTTCTACACCGATTTGCAGCCCTCTGAACCTTTGATGCTGGGAAACATCCGCACCAAAAGCCTAAAAACGGCATGGCAAGAGATCAAGCAATCCACCTACTACAACAAATTCCAAGACCGCAACGTCCTCAAAGGCAAATGCGGAGTTTGCGAGTACAGGGAAATCTGCGGAGGATGCCGAAACCGCGCCTACGCCTACACTGGCGACATCACCGAGTCCGACCCCGCATGCGCCTATATCCCAGAGGCTCTACGCAAAAAATAATTAACTCGGGGTATAGAGATGAGCGCCTCCAAAACAAAAGTTGCCCTAGTAACTTCCCCCCTTCTGCAGAAACGAGGGAAGCATCCGCTTTTTCCACCGTTGGGTTTAGCTTACATGGCGGCTGTTTTGGAGCAAAACGACATAGAAGTAAAAATTTATGATTGCCCTGTTTGTGAATTTGACCATGATAAGCTCAAAGCCGAGTTAGATACATATCAACCTACAATTGTAGGCATAGGCTCCATGACGCCCACCATTGATTCAGCTTTTAAATCAGCTCGGGTAACAAGAGAAGTATGCCCAGACGCCAAAATCGTGATGGGCGGACCCCACGCAACGTTTGCTGACAAAGACATACTTGTCGACGAGAGCGCTGTGGACATCATAGTAAGGGGTGAAGGGGAAGAAACCCTCGTGGAACTTGCCAAGCAACCGCAAACTAACCAGAAACTCGGCGACATCAAAGGCATAAGTTTCCGCAAAAACAATCAGATAATTCAAACCCAAAACCGACCCTACATCCAAGATCTCGATTCACTGCCCCTTCCAGCCTATAAG
>JBJKPJ010000367.1:0-6148 GCA_046706605.1 Bathyarchaeia archaeon
CTCGGGTCGGTTGTTAGCTACTTTTTCGGTTAGCCAGCATACAGCCTACCCGTTATTGGCTAGAACTGTTTCCTATTAAACAGTGCAACAGCAGCCACAAGCAAACAAAGCGCCACAGCACCAGCAAGCAACATCGTGTAGACCTCTGCGTTCGGCAGGTTCAGAAGGGTAGGTACCAGAGGAATCACGGAGATTTGGTTCCCGCCATAAATTACCAGTATAGCACCGACCAAGATTGAGGGTGAAGCAACGCCGATTAGAACTCCTGCAGAGCATGAAACCGCAATCATAGATAAGCTGGTGGCAAGAGATTGCCCCGCATTGCTCAGAATTGTGGTTGAAAAGCTACCTGTTGTAGCGTAATCCACTATTGCTCCAACTAAAACCGCGATGCAACTGGCTATAGCAACACAAACGTAAACAGAGAAGAATTTTGCCAGTAAAATATCCCTTCTTTTAAGTGGTCTAATCAAGAAGAGGTCATATACACGACGATTTTTCTCATTAATCAAAAATACAGCCAGCATCACCGACGCCAACGTGCCCCCAATGCTTGAAACCAACAATGCAGAAATCACAGTGAACGAAAGTTCCTGTCCTGTGTTTCCTACTGAAATAAAGCGGAATAGCAACGCAATCACTGGCAAGCCTATCCAGAGGAAAATCATCACTTTAGATTTGTAAAAGCCTCGCAGCTCATCAACAAAAAGTAATCCAAGGTGCATTAGTTTTCTGCCTCCGAAACGTGTCTTAAATAAATTTCATCAAGTGAGGGCTCAAGCAGATAGATGCTTCGAATACGCAAACCCAACTTCACTACAGCTTGAACAATATCGTTTATAACTTGCTCTTCATCTGCATCTTGGTCAAGATACACCAGAACTCTGCCGAGGTTAGGTTGCTCAACGGCTTTGACGTTTTTGATTTCGCCAAATTTCTGCCATTTGTCGCTAGCATATGAGAGCAAGACTTGAATGGTTTTTTGGGGTGACAGATGGGTTTTTAATTCGTTTAATGTGCCGATTTGTTTGATTTTGCCACGGCTGATAATGCCAACTCGGTCTGCTACATCTTGGACATCGCTTAAGATGTGAGATGAAAACAGTATTGTTGCGCCTTTTTGGCTCAGTTTTCGAACGATGTCTTTGAATTGGTTGCGGCTCAAGGGATCTAACCCATTTAGCGGTTCATCTAAAACGAGAAATTTAGGTTCATGTAAAAGCGCCTGCGCCAACCCGACCTTCTGCATCATGCCTCCAGACAAATGGGAAATCTTTTTGTACCGTGCATCTCCCAATCCCATAATGTCTAATACTTCTGGGATGCGTTGCTCAATTTTAGCTTCAGGTAGACCTGAAAGTTTACCAAACGTTGTAAGTGCTTGGTCTACAGTGCGCCAATCTTGGAAGGCTACACTTTGTGGAAGGTACCCGAGCAGTTTGTGGATTTCCTCTTTTTGCTTGGGAATATTGTAGCCGCCGATTTGAACCTCGCCTTTGAAATCAGTTATTAGGCCCACAAGGATTTTCATGGTGGTAGTTTTGCCTGCGCCGTTTGGACCGATATAGCCAAAGATTTCTCCTTCTGTGATGTCAAAGGAAATGCTGCTTAAGGCTTTGAATGTGCCGTAGTTTTTTGAAAGGTTTCGGATGGATACAAATCCGCTACTTTTAGGTGGGTTTGGCTCCATTTTGTTCACTGCGCTTAGTTTCTTGGGTTTCTTGATAAGTTTTTCGATGACTAATTCCGTTTAGGATATTGTTTGGTTCCAATAATAAACAGCTGAATAGTTACCAAGCAATGGGGCAATTCTTTCAGGTTCATCGTAGAGGATGTCAAAGCGGTAACCATACTTAGCTGGAAGAACAATGTTTGTATCGTTGAAAATTTTAGCTGACAGAGCATCTGCGGGTTTTAAGCCCCAAATGGTGTCGTTTTCGTTGCGGAATCCAAACCCGTAGTCTTTGGGCACAATGTAGGCGACTTGAGGTGCATTTGAGCCTAAGCTGGCTAAGTTATTGTGGAGGGTGTTCCAGAATTTCTGGAGTGCATCAAAATGTTCGTCTTGAATGATTCCATACGGGTTGTTGTCGGGGTAAGTTGGGTAGCTGAAAAGGATGGCGTATTTTGCTCCCGCACTGTAAGCCACCGATAAATCATCGTACAATTCACTTCCCGATTCAAGGTAAGGCGCTTGATTGTACTTCCAGTTAATTATTACACCCCAGTCTTTGCCAAACGCTGTTGCTGCTCCTCTATCTAGGGCGATTATGCGCTGTTGGCTTTCGTTGCCAACAAACTCAGCGTAGATAGTGTGGTAGTTTGATTTGTAGTCAAACCAGTAGAGGCCGTAGTCTGCTGTGGACAGGTTGACGTAGGCGTTGTTTTGGTAATAGTCCACCATGAACGTTAGGTTGCCCACGTAGTTTGTTGCGATGTCTTGGTAGGTGGCGGTTGGTTCGATTACGGTTTTGTTGATGAGTTGCGAGGGGGTGTTGTCGATTTGGTTTCCTCCCGGCTCATCATATTTGTAGACGCCCAAAAACCTGTCGCCGTAACGCATGGTTGCGTTATACATCCATTGTGAAATATTGTAGCTGTACATGGTTGAGCCTGTAAAAAGGACGATGAAGTTTAGTTGGTTTTGGTAAATGTAGTCGCAGGCTTGGGTCAGGGCGGTTTGGTTAAAGGTCAAGGTTACTGTGCCAAGCACAAAAAGGTTCGTGTACGTCTTCACTTTCTCGACTAACGCTTGGATTTGAGCTAACTGCACTTGATCAGTTTGGTTAACGCCATAAGCATACTCGACGCCAAAATAGAATGGTCTGCCCACGGTTTGGTCGCTGAAGGAGTTGTGGGTAAAAAAAATCGTTAAGGCAATAGCGGCGATAAGCAAGATAGTTACAAGGGCAGTTAGTTTGCGGTTCAAATCCGTTCAACCAATGTTGGATAATCTGCGACGAAAGTATTTAACGTTTGAATCAACGCAGAAAAAAGAGTTACCTGCGGTAGAGCCCTATTAATTCGCCTTTTGCTATGATGTGTCCATGCATGGCTTTTTCTAGGTCCTGCTTAGAAGACTTGACCCCTAAACCTAATTCAGCATCCAACGCGTATACTTTGAAGAAATATCTATGTGTTCCATGGGGCGGACATGGACTGGTATAGCCCAGTTGCCGCAAGCTGTTCAGTCCCTCGGTTCCTGGTGCTGAGTTTTCGGGGATTTTGGTCGTGGTTGGCGGGATGTTCCAGACGACCCAGTGATCAAAGGTTCCGCTTGGCGCATCGGGGTCTTCCAATATGAGAGCTAAGCTTTTGGCTTCTTCTGGCGTGCCCTCAATCGTTATGGGCGGGTTGATTTCTTTGCCATCACAACTGTATTTTTCTGGAATCAACTTGTTTGCCTCAAAAACTGGGCTTTTAATAACTAATTCTTTCATAAAAATCCCACCATAACCCTGTTGTGCCTGTTAGTTAAACTTATGCTAATCTTTGGTTTTTGTTTTTTGCTTTTTCTCAGTCCATTTCTCAACTATTAGTTTGCCTTCGTTTGGGTTGAAATGGACCTTTACAGGCATGGAGCCTTCGCATTTGAGGGGAAACATGCTGTCGTCTACTACGCGAACTGGCAAATACAGAAGGTAGCGGTCGTCTTTTCTTCTAAAAATGGTTCCTTTACCCTCGTTACCCATAACATTCACAAGCGAGTTAACGTTTAAACGCTATCACTTTTAAATTTGACTGCTTTGGCTAAAAAAAGGTAAAAAGAAAGTTGTCGTTTTACGTTTCCGCTTTTCGTATCAATTCTTCAGCGCATCCAAGGTTAATTCGATAGAAGACAAATGTAATCACGGCAGCTATGACAACGCTGATGATAACTGAAACCAAAAGCTCCAAAAGTCCCATTGCTGGAAGTGGCAGAAATGGAATCGCAAAGGTCGAAAGAACGTATGGTACAAGAGGCGCCAATATCGCTAATCCTGCGACGGCACAGGCACCAAAGCTGATTAACCCCCAACTTTGACGTATCATTCTTTGCCTGCGAGTAACTGTGAAGTCTGCTCCTTTAAAGCCGAAAACCAACCCCATAGAACCGATGGCAAAAATCAAAACCAATCCTTCCACGAAAGCCACGGCAGTCATAAGAAGTGAGGTCTGGAAGTAAACGACGCCTACAGTGCCAGTTGCAATTAAAGTAATTATTGCGAAAATTAACATGAATATGAATTTGCTTTTAACAAGGCTCTTTGGCGAGATGGGCGAGGCGTAGATTCTCCAAACAGAATGCCCTTCCTCTCCGATAAGCATGTTCCCCAAACTCATAGCCATAACAGGCGCGGGAAACAGGAAAATCATCGCTTTAAAGATAAAATCAACTTCTGAGGGTGCCCCTTGATTTACTGTGTTTAGTGAGTTGAAAATGGGCACAATGGTGAATACTATGGGAATTATGAATATGCCAATCAACTCTCGGCGACGCGTAAATGAACGGATATCTTTGCGGATTAGGGCTGCTTCGGTCGTGGAAAGTCCTAGTTTGCCCAAGAACCCCGCCTTTGGAGCGTAGACACCGTTTGTCTGAACTCTAATGGCTGGAGGTTCGTAGAGTCCGAAACGCTGGTTTAACAGAATAGCTGCATAGTATAAGGCACCTATGAATAGAGCTGAGCCAGCAACAAACACAATGCCCAGCACCAATCCGTTGGTAAAAAGGTCATATAAGGCGATGCCAAGCCACACAAATGGAACAAACCATATTGAACTTTGGAATGTTGCTATAGTTTGGATGAACGTTATGGAGCCTGAACCTGTAAAGAGTGAGAACCAAACCAAGTAGAGAGCCAAAAAAAACACAAGCGAACCAACTAGTCTAATCCAAACGGTGGCTCTACCGCTTGACTTGTAAACTGCCCCGACAAATCGCACCTGTAGCACTCGGGCAATTTCGGTTGTGGCACTTCCCATAAAGGCAGCTCCAACCATAGCTAAGGAAGTCAAAAGTGCCGCGAGAATAAAGCCGTTAAATGCTGCAAAAACAATCAAACCAGCCGCAAACCCCACCACTAAAGCGAAGGGCAACCCAAACAGGTTAGCTAAAATTGACGCTAAAGTGTGTTCTTGCCAAGTTACGGGCAGCCAATACATGACTTGATTGGTTTTTTTTAGGCCAGCAAGCTGGATTTGCTGAAACATAGTAAATACTAAGCTTAGAACCAAAATCAAAGTTGGCATTGAAGCAAAGAAACCAAGCACACCATCGCTTAAGGGAGGTAGCCCTTGAATTTGAGTGGGATCTGAATATACTGATGACACGACATAATTGGCAAGTAACCCCATCAAGACGCCAAGGATTGCGGCAACCCAATAGGGCCAGTATGCCCAGATGCCGTTTTCTCGGTATCGGGTTGCCTTGACTCCTCTAATTAACCTGCCTGACTTACGTTCCACTCGTAGAAGATAAAGAACGTTTTTCCAGTTCATTTCAACAGTTCCTCAACGACAGCTCTCAAATCGCCTGTTCCCGTAAGCTTAAGGAATATGTCCTCTAACCCTGAGCCAGGTAAACTTGCCTTGTGCCTGAGTTCTTCCATGTTTCCTAACGCTAAGATGTTGCCCTGATACATGATAGCTATGCGGTCACAGACGGCTTCTGCAATTCCCAAAACATGCGTTGACAGAATAGTAGTAACACCTTGAGCTTTGAGTTCCTGCAGATAATCTTTGATGATTCTGGCGCTTCTTGGGTCAAGAGCGTTTAAGGGCTCGTCCAAAAGTAAAAGTTTAGGTTTATGAAGGAAGGTTGAGATGAGGCTGATTTTCTTTTTCATGCCGTCGGAATAGCTGTTTATTAGGTCGCCTTCTCGCCCCTCAAGCTGCAGTGCCTTCAGATACTCCGTTATGCGTTGTTGCTTCTCGCTGGCAGGCATTCCATAGATGTCGCCTATAAAATCCAGGTACTCAATTCCCGTCAAAAACTCATACAAGTCCGGCGATTCGGGAGCAAACCCAACTTGCTTCTTAACTGCAACCGGATCCTTTTTCACATCAAGTCCTAAAACCCTGATTTCCCCAGCTGTGGCTTGCTCCAAGCCAAGCAGCATTTTAAGGGTGGTAGATTTGCCTGAACCATTTGGTCCCAGCAATGCGA
>JBJKPJ010000368.1:0-1355 GCA_046706605.1 Bathyarchaeia archaeon
TCTCGAGAAGTACAAGTAAGCCAAGACAGGCATTTTTGATGCGGACACAAACACGTGATTTTCTCTTGGTTGATATGAAAAGGAAAAAAGAAAAACTGCCGTAGTTTTTCTCGTTATAGAGAGCGCCGAGTATGGGATTCGTACCCATGCGGACCGGGAGGTCCACGGGCTCTCAAGGCCCGCGCGTTAACCACTCTGCCACCTCGGCACACAAATTCAACAGTTCTAGTCCATTGTAACTTAAATGTTTACCGAATTCTAACAAGGGGATTGTTAAGCAAAGTTCTTAACCCACCGAAATAACCCATAATCCCATGTCAAAAGAAATAGTCGTACAAGTACCCGGCAACATCTTAGACGCCATTTACGCGGGCGCAAAAAAACTCTATCCACGCGAGAGCTTTCTGCTTTTACGCGGCAAAAAAAAGAAGGGAATAATCAGCATAACCGACTTAGTTTTGGCACCATTTGCTGTCCACGGCGAAGGATTTGCCCACTTTAACCCCTTCATGTTTGAGGGAGACCTCACCTTAGTTGGAACGGTTCATTCTCATCCGTCAGGCAACATTTCGCCAAGTCACACCGACCTCAACTACTTTTTTGGACGCGTTCTCATGATTGTCGGCACCCCTTTTGAAGGAGGACGATGCATTGCCGCCTACGACTCCAACGGCAACAGAATCCCGATAGAAATAACTCCAGATATAAAATGCAGAAACGACGACGATTTCTACTAAACCATATCCAACGCTTTCTTGAGCGCTAAATCCAACTGATACTGCAAAAGGAAATCCTGAGCAAATCTGTCAGCGTTGCCCTCAGTGCCCCTGTGCATCTTATCCACACCCTTGCTACGCAAGTGATGGTAAAATTCGTGAAGGATAACAAACGGGTTTGCTAATACATCGCTGTTTAGCACCGAGATGGTTTGGTTTTTGGATGTGTAGCAGCCAAACGCCTTGATCTTATGCCCTTTTGGCAGCCCAACTTTTAAGCGAGGAACGTTAACGCCGTAAGTTTTAGCTAAAAACTCAAGGGCTTCCTCGGGCTTGCCGTCCAAAATCAAGCCAACCACCCACACCTTAAAGTTGCCTTCAGATGGGGGTTCGCTATTGGCCATAGGTTCCTCGCCTAATCTTATCCACCAACAAATGAATAAACTCGATTGGCCAGACATCATCGCAGACATCGTCAGTTAAGATTTTGCGTTGATGATACAGCGGAATTAAATCGTTTTTCAGTAGCAAAATCAGTAGAAACTGGTGTCCGTAGGTGCGTTTAAACTGGGCATATTTGCGGGATTGCTTTTTTGTCATTTCAAAATGTGGCTCCAAAATGATTTTTCTGCCCTGCAC
>JBJKPJ010000369.1:0-33907 GCA_046706605.1 Bathyarchaeia archaeon
CTATTGGGCTGTCGCCAACGTAGATGCATTCATCTTTTTTTACTCCGAAATTTGTGAGTATCTTTTCGAGACCCTCGGGGTTGGGCTTGTTTTTGGCATCTTCCTTAGCTAACATGATGTCAAAATATTTTGTTAATGCGAATTTCTCAACAACACCTTGTAGTGGTTTGTTTGGTGTTGTGGTCAACAAGCCCAGCTTTATCTGCTTAGCTTTTAGGGCTTTTAGAGTGCTTTGGACGTGGGGCAGGAGTTGGCAGCTTGTTTTGCAAAACGCTGTGTATTCCTCAAAGACTTCTTTTTCAACTTCTTTTGCCGTTGATTTGCTTATTTGTGTTTTTGCGCTTATGATGTCGATAAGTGGCAGCCCAGCCATGCGACCAAGCAGTTCAATTTCGATGGTGGGCAGATTTTTCTTTTTGAGTACATCGTTTAAGGCGTTATAGACCATACTCATTGTATCAACAATTGTGCCGTCAAAATCAAACACAACACCTTTAATCATTGCAACTCCTCAGTCGGAGATGAACCTTCTTTTATTAAAAGCTAGTTGAGGCCATTTTTGTTTGGCGTGCGCCGTAGAGTTTGTCGGTTAAGTTTTTAGCTTCTCCATCCATAAAACCTGCTTTAAGATTTGACATATTTCTAGCTAAGAAACATCGTTAATATACTGTAAAATAAAAGAAATCCCCAAGGAAGGATAAAATCAGTTGAAGAAGAAACTTTTGTTTGGTCTACTTTCAATAGCGCTGCTGGCAATTCTTGTTTGTCCTTTAGTTGCAGCAAAACCATCCACTAACTCTGCTGGAGCAGTAAATGTCACTTGGAATCTTTCAGGAGCCGTAATGCCCGTTCCACCGTACGGCACTGGTGACATACCTGGCTCTGACACTGCCTCAAAGCTTATAGTAAATCAACCTAACGGCGCAGTAGAAGCAACATTAACTGGCGTTATGAAGGGATTAAACCCAAATACTGTATACACAGTATATCTTGCAAAAAGCTATCAACCCTATGTATACACTGGTTGGAGCATAACAGGCGATTGGGTTTTCCTTGTCCAAGGCGGATATACCCATAAATACTCTATAACTCAAACAGGCAATACCTTCACCGGAATAGGAGGCTACCCTGCAAGTGCAGACCCAAGCTATGCTATTTATGAGAAAGTATCAGGAACAATTGATCCACTGACAGGCGCAGTAACAATGACAGGCGTATACTACTCTGATAGTGCAAGAACCAACCCAACAGGTTATTCCTACACAGTAGACATGACAATTTCAGCGAGCGGATCCATGTCAGGAGCTTTCGTTGGTAATCAAGCAGGATTAACCATTGAATCCACTTCTGGTACAGCAGTTAATCATACAGGCAATACATACTATCCAGGACTTTTCACTTCCACAGTGCCATCATTTACTTTCACTACTGGTGGAAATGGCGCAGGCAGTTGGCATCTAAATCTCAGAGATGACAATTTTGCAGGTTCAGGACCATTCATGCTATCAGTTTGGATCAATGGCGGCGGCAAAACAGTACTAATAAGTGACAATTTTGCAGTGGTGTAAATTAAGCAACAATCAGCTTCCTTTTCTTTTTTTGATGAACTACCGACCCTATCCAGCGCGTGCTTATTTTCAAAGTCTTGGATGCGTTTAATCAGTGTATCAAAGGATGGTAAAATAGGCAATAGACTGTAGTATATTCTATCACCAATACCAGTAGCGCTTTGTTTAGATAGAAGGCGTGTGCGTTTTTGGTTATTTTGAGATTATTATGCCTGTTGGGATTGATCCGTATGGTGAGGGTGATTTTAGTTGTTGGACTTCGGCGAATCTGGTTTGGTCTTTTGTGAGTATGAAGTCAAATAGTTTTTGTACTTCGTTTAGTGTTGCTTGTTCGTCATTGGTTAGTGTTCTGCCTGATACTAGTCTGTGGGGGAAATAGTAGAGTTGGAATAGGCGTTCGTCTTTTGTTTGGGTTGGGGATTTTTCTTCTCTGACTTCAAACCAGGTCATTTTTTCTCGTTCAAATATGAGTTTTAGTTTTCCTGCTAGGGCTAAGTCGTGGTCTCTGAAGACTTGTTTTCCTTCTTCTTTTGAGTTTGCTAATTTCACTGAGTAGGCGATAGGGGTGCAAAAATAAGCTTCTCCGTCGAGGGGTTGAATGAAGGTTACGCTTCTTATGGGTTTTCTGTCGTTTCCGAACATTAAAATCCCCGAATTATATGGGACAAACGTATTATTTATATCTTACGATATGTGATATGGGGGTGGGAACCTCAAAACAGCATGATTCAGTGGCAGAAGTGGCAGGAAAATTATATCGAAAAAAATTTCTGCAGAACAAGGCATGATTATTTTTTGTGTTCTAAAAATGTGGTAAACCTGCCACCGCTGCCTTAACCGCTGAAAAAAGCTTGAAACCTCAGGAATTGACATCTTGATAAGGTTTAATCTGCTTACAGTTCTAGAAGCATTGAAATTAATTATGGTTTAGAAATGAAGGTTGGGTTTTGTCTGATAGAAAAAAAACATTTGGTTGCCACGATTTTGTGTTCAGCTTGTTTTTTGTTGGTTTTTTTGTTTGGGGTTCGCAACTCTTTCTGGTTGCGTCTGTACCCGGCGCTATAAGGCTTATCTCGGTTGGGTTTGGAGGTTTTGGCGCTTTATTTAAAGGGATGGTTTGCAGACGCAACTTGACGGGTCATGCGCTGTGTTGCATGATAAAACAATATTCAAAGAATGGGAATATGACATTTTAAATGTCGTTTAGAACTCTCAAGTAGACTTAATTTAATGGCAAGGAAAGCTAATGCGCCAACAAAGCATAACTGATTTAAAAACTACAAGTGAAATTAAATCCCTTTTAGGCAAAGCAAACATGGATTTTGATATGGTGGTAAATCAAGCACTAAACGCATACCTTCCAAAAATATTTCCAACCTGCCCAATCACCGATAATATCTGCCTTCAAGGCAACCGTTGCTTAGAATGCAGTTATTTCAAAAACAAAAAAATAACAGCTAGTGAGCACTTAAAACATCTCAAAAACCGCAACCGCCCAAACAAGGGTTGAAATGTATTTTAAATGGTTTCGCACCTATCTGGTTATCGGTGAGTTTATCATGAAGGCGCTTGTTTTAAGCGGCGGAAAAGGAACCCGTCTTCGTCCATTGACTTTTACGTGTGCCAAGCAGCTTATTCCTGTTGCGAACAAACCCATTCTAGGCTACGTTTTAGATCAAGTGGCAGCAACTAAAGTAAAAAAAGTGGGCATAATCACCGCGCCTGAAACTGGCCATTATGTTGAAGACTACGTTGGAGATGGTTCACTATGGAACCTCTCTGCTCGCTATATTCCTCAAGAACCGCTTGGTTTAGCCCACGCTGTGAAAACTGCACGGAGCTTTTTGGGTCGCGATTCATTTGTAATGTGTCTTGGCGACAACGTGACAGGGCAAGGGTTAACAGGGTTTGTTAAAAAATTCAAAAAAGAACACTTAGATGCGCTGATTATCTTAAAAGAAGTCGAGAATCCCTCTGCGTTTGGTATTGCGGTATTGGATGAAAAAGGAAACATTACTCGCCTTGTAGAAAAACCAAAAACACCCATAGGAAACCTAGCAATCATCGGCACATACCTATTTTCCAGCAACGTGCATGCCGCTATTGAACGAATTAAACCGTCATGGCGAGGCGAGTTGGAGATTACTGATGCGATTCAAGAGATGATCAACATGGGCTTTAAGGTTAAAGCGGAGATTTTGAATTCTTGGTGGCTAGACACTGGCAAAAAAGACGACATCTTGTCTGCTAACGCCAAAATCCTTGACGAATTTATCGAGTTCGATGTAAAAGGCTCAGTGACCGATAGCATTTTAGATGGACGAGTAAAAGTGGAGCACGACGCAAAAATAGTAAACAGCACCGTCCGAGGACCATGCATTATCGGCAAAAACGCGTTTGTAGAGAACTCGTTTGTTGGACCCTACACCAGCGTAGGCGACAACTCCAATGTTATATCTTCCCACATTGAACATTGCGTCTTGCAGGAAAACGTTACCGTCAAGGACATTGAGCGGTTAGAAGATAGTTTAATTGGCAAAAACGCTAAGGTGGCCTGTAACCCGCGGAACCGAATCATCAAGCTACATATCGGTGATTACTCGGAAGTGGAAGTTTAAGTGCCAGTAAAACACAACTATTATAAACTTATTTAAAACGAATGTTAGAAGAGAATGTGGGAGCGCCAATGTTACCTGGAGTAAGAATTAGATCGATACGTCGGTTTGTAGATGAAAGAGGCTTTTTCACCGAAGTTATGCGGAAAGACTGGGCAGACCTCTTTGGAGAAGATGCCATCGCCCAAGCAAACTTCTCCTACACTTACCCGAACATAATTCGTGCTTGGCACCGTCATGTAAAAGGGCAAGTCGACTATTTTTTGGTATTAAGAGGGGTCGCTAAAATCTGTGTTTTTGATGACAAAACTGCGGAGCTTGATGAGGTGGTTTCTAGCGGTTTTGATTTGCAGATAGTTAGGGTGCCTGGTCATTACTGGCATGGCTTTAAAGCGTCAGGCAATGAACCTGTCATGATGCTATATTTCACTACTAATCTGTATGACTCAGCTAATCCCGACGAGGAACGACGTGCGTGGAACGACCCAACAGTCATCCCAAAAATGATAAACGGGAAAAAAATCGATCAAAAAGTAGGCAAACCTTGGGACTGGAACAGTCCCCCCCATAAGTGATAAACATTGAAAGTTTTAGTTACAGGCGGCTTAGGCTTTATCGGAAGCAACTTTTGCAGACTTATGCTTACAAAACATCCTGACTACGAGTTAATCAACGTAGACAAGATGGGTATCGGCTCAAACCCCTATAGCCTACGCGATATCGAAAACGATAAACGCTACACCTTCATAAAAGGCGACATCTGCAATCCTCATCTAATCAACCGCTTGGTTCACCAAGTTGATGCCATTGTAAATATCGCTGCGGAAACTCACGTGGACCGAAGCATCGCCGATCCTGATGTGTTTCTGCAAAACAACACTATGGGCACATTTACCATCTTGGAAGCTATGCGAAGACACAATCGGCAAGCACGACTTCTGCAGGTCTCAACCGACGAGGTTTACGGAGAAGCACTTGAGAGCTCTTTTACAGAAGAAACCCCACCTAAACCCTCAAATCCGTACTCTGCCTCTAAAGCAGCAGCCGACATGTTTGTGCTCTCCTACCATAAAACCTTCGGCTTGAATGTTTCAATTACCCGTTGCACTAATAACTTTGGCGCTTACCAGATGCCTGAAAAACTGATCCCCAAAACGGTTATCCGCGCGCTTCGTGATTTGCCGATTCCAATTTATGGAAAAGGAACCAATATTCGTGATTGGATAAATGTGGCAGACCATTGTGAAGCTATACGTACTGTGCTGGAGAATGGTAGCACAGGGGAAATCTATAATGTTTCGGTCGGTAACGAAGTTGCCAACATTGATGTTGTTAAAAAAATCCTCGCGCTTCTACACAAGGATGAAAGCTTGATTACTTTTGTGGAGGACCGCCCCGGACATGATGTCCGATATAGTTTGGATTCGACCAAAATCAGAAAAGAACTTGGCTGGAAACCTCAACACAATTTTGAGGAGTCGCTGAAATCCACCGTCAATTGGTATTTTGCAAACGAGCATTGGTGGGCTCCATTTGCTACTGAAGTAATTTTACATCCAGCACCATGGAAGCTTAGGAGTACTTACCATTGAAGCTTCTAGTCACAGGCGCAAATGGGCTCTATGGTTCCAAACTCACTCAAATAGCTCAATCGCGAGGCATCACCGTTTATCCATCGGGTACTCGAAATCTCTCAGGCTCTGATGCCTTTGTTCAAATGGATGTTTCTATCAAAGACCAAGTAGACAGCGCCTTTCAATCCTACAAGCCCGACGTGGTAGTTCATGCTGCAAGTTTGACTGATGTAGATGAATGTGAGTTAAACAGGGAACTGGCTTGGACGGTCAATGTTGAAGGCACAAAAAACATCGTCGACGCCGCCAAAGCTGCAGGCTCCTTTTTGATTTATGTCTCCACCGATTATATTTTTGATGGTCAAAAAGGCAACTACAAAGAAACCGACCAACCAAACCCCATCAACTATTACGGCTTAACCAAACTCAAAGCCGAAGAGCTCGTTCAAACATACCCCTTATATTGTATTGTTCGCCCCAGCGTAATTTACGGCTCTACTCCTGCCGGGGGAAAAGTCAACTTTGCCCTCTGGTTAATTGAAGCCCTCAAAAAAGGCGAACGCGTAAAGATCATAACCGATCAATGGAATACTCCGACCCTTAACACCAACTTGGCGGAGATGACATTGGAAATAGTTGAGCGACAATTGAGAGGGGTTTACCATTTATGCGGTGCCACCCGCGTCAGCCGATTTGAGTTTGCTGAGCATATCGCTACCGTCTTCAACCTAAACAAGGCTTTGATTGACAAATCTTTATCCTCTCAATTTAATTGGTTCGCGAGTCGTCCCACGGATTCCTCGCTTGATACATCAAAGGCACATCAGATACTGAAAGATAAACCTCTTTCACTGCTTGAAGCTTTAAAATCGCTAAAACTTGAGCTCTTCCAGATTGGCGAAGGTATCCCGCGCTAATCCAAATCCGTGATTGAAAATCACTGTTGAAACTTTAAATAGAAAATTTCAGAAATTTTTCTAGAATATATCCGTTCAAGTAATATTCCTTATATACAATTTAACGCTTTTTCGTTTAGGCGAAAGGAGAAATGGAGAAAGTTTTTCGAAAATCACTGAGCAATACTGAAGGTCTATTTGGTAATTTAGCTGCGCACTTCGATAAGTTGATACAAGCGGATTGGCGTTTACATGCAGAACCCTTAAATGGACTAAGAACGAAAAATTATGAGAGGAGATAGGCTAAAACAACTTGAGTTGCAACTGAGTTATCTTTTTTCTTTTCCGCTTCCTTCAGGAAGGGAATTGATAATTTTGGTTATATATTGTTAGTTTTTTCTGTATGTCTTAAAATGATCGGATAATGAGCGGGTGCCGTTTTGGGTAAAAATCGAGACAGTCTACGAATTGTAGCTGACATTTTAAATTCCATAAATTCGGGTGCTAACAAAACCAAAATTATGTTTTCTGCCAACCTGAGTTTTAAATTGCTCGAAAAATACTTAACTATAGTTGTCAATTCAGGACTTGTCCAAATTAACGGGTCTAAATATGAATTAACTTTACAAGGTCAGGAGTTCGTCAAGAAATATTCAAGTTTTCAAGAGCGCTCTATTTCTGCTCACAAACTGCTCGAGTCGCTTGATTTTGAGCGAAAGAATTTGTCCTTAATGTTATAAAAATCTGGGCGCATCGACTTTAATAGTTAGACCCTGAATAAGAACTTAGATATATTGTTTTTTTTGAAATATTCTTTATATTGTTTCTTAAGCCTTATTTAAATGAATTTGATAGGTCATAAAAGAAAACGCTAAATTATATTGAAAGGAGTATTGATGCGTATTGGACTCTTTAATAAACCTCTCGCGCACCAAGCTCATAAATGAAACAAATTCGAAGGAACTGATTATTGCAAATATTTAGGGGGATATGATTAGTTGATGCAAAGAACTTCCGCAAAATTCGATGAATGGATAAAAACTTCAAATAAATGCCTGAGCCTACCTGTGAAGCGAACACGAAAGCGTTTTCCATCTATACAAGTTGTTGTCGCTGCACTCAATGAGGAAGAAGGAATTGGGCCAACAATTACCGAAATTAAAAATAATGTGTACAACTCAGCTTTTCTAGTTATTGATGGAAAAAGCACAGACCGAACAGTCGAGATAGCCAAAGATATGGGCGCAGAAGTTATTTTTCAAGATGGCTTAGGCAAAGGTGATGCTGTGGCTAAGGGTATTGAACATTTAAACCCAGAAGCTGAGTTTATTGTTCTCACTGATGCTGACTACACCTATCCAGCTAAATATATCCCAGAAATGATCAAGATATTAGAAGCAAATCCTGATGTGGGTATGGTTTGCGGTAACAGGTTTACGGACAAAGTAGACAAAAAAGCGTTGCATAGCGTTTTTTACTTCGGCAATCGACTAATAGCCTTTACACATAATTTACTTAATGGCGTTGAGTTAATTGATCCCCTGACTGGGTTGAGGGTTGTGCGATCCAGTATTATCCGAAACTGGAAGGTACAATCCAAAGGATTTGATATCGAAGTGGAACTCAATCATTTTGTAGAACGTCAAGGATATGATATTCGTGAGATCCCAATTATTTATCGTGAAAGATTAGGCAAGAAGAAACTTGGAGTTCGTAACGGTGGAGAAATCTTCAAGCGCATGTTCCTTGAATTAATTTATGAAAATGCTAATCCATTGAGATCGTTCTAATTATAACAAAGCGCGCTGTTATTCTATTACAACAAGTGCCGACAACAAATCAATTAGGTTTTAGAGCTGCCTATCCTCCGTTAGATGTATTTTTAAGACATGAATCTGGTTCTCCAATACTGACTTGTTGGTGGGGTGTAATAGCTCAAATAGGCGAAATAATCTGTGTACATGCTACAAGATCGAAGGCGTTGGGCAACAGGAAAAAGTACAAATTAGTTTACTTATTTTAACCAAATTTAACAAAATTTTTTAGAAGGTTTTATTAATTCGAACAAAATTATTTGCCTTCTGCTTTTTATTATTGGTATTTACTATTAGCTTTTGTTCTTGTATGACCGTCAGAGCACAGAGTTATGAGGCTTCATCAGCCATTTCAGCTGCACAAACTAGACTTCTAAGTTGTTTTGAAGAAGCTAAAAATGCTGAGTCCGCAGGTGCTAATATTTCAAACTTAACTATCACACTCAACGAGGCCGGTTTATTTTTGTCGAATGCTGAAGCCGCCTACGCAAATAACGATTTCTCAAGCGCCGAAACGCTAGCACTAATGAGTCAGAAATCGCTCAACAACTTCGAATCAATGGCTGATTCATTGAGAGTTAATGCAATAGCATCTGCCAATTGGAACTTTTTAGTAAATATTGTGGGTTCTTTTTTCGGAGCTATTGGTGTAATTGCTGGGAGTGCCTTCTTATGGTGGTTTCTTAAAAAATATCAGTTGAGTGAGATAAAAAAATGAATCTGCTCAAGTTCAAAGCTCTGTTTATTATAGTAACGGCTATAATCGCTCTACTGGTTGCTTCGCCTATTTTGCAACGGGTTTTAGTTTACCCAAGAACTGAATTTTTTTCCGAGTTTGCAATGCTTGATTTTAACCATGAGGCTCAAAACTATCCATTTGATATTGTTGAAAATGGAACTTACAACGTTTTCTTAGAGATTACTAACCAGTTAGGCTCTTGTGCTCTCTATCAAGTTGAAGTCAAGATAGAAAATTCTACTGAATTAGTTTCTACCAATCTTAATGATACTCCGAGCAGTTTACCTTCGTTATATAATTTTACTGGAGTTGTTGCAGACCATGAGACTCTGGAGCTGCCAGTTTATTTTGGTTTTGAATATTCCGTCAACAACTCTACAATGCTCTTCAATAGTTTGATAGTAAATAAAAATGTACTAAATCTAAACGGATATATGTTAGGTCGAGATTCTCAAACGGACCTCTTTTATTCTAACCTGGTCTTTGAGCTTTGGATCTATAATGGTACAACTGGCGTTTTCCAATATCATGAACGATTTGTTAGCCTACTATTAAATATGAGATAATAACCTTTGAATAATGAAGTTCTGTTTATTTTCTTTATTCTATATATAGAAATGAACAAAATAACGAAATAGTACCGGATTGAAACAGTGGTTTTAACATAAAAAACTTAGATTTGCAATTATCGGTTTAGCGACATGGGTTTACTTCACTCCCTGTTATTTAAGATGTTCTTCCAGAGTTTGAACTTCGCTTTTTGTGAAAAATGGCTTGTTTGATGGATACACGCTTTTTTATTTGTCTTAATTTGGCGTATATCTATTTTTTTTAAAAAAGAAAGACGATAGTGCTCAAACAATATTGATAATTATAAAATAAAATACAAAGTGAGGGCTTAAAAATAGTTATAAAAATTGGAGTTGTAGGGTTAGGAAAAATGGGTTTACTTCATGCTTCTCTTCTTAATACAATGCCTGAAGTGCAACTTGCCGCTGTTTGTGACAAGAGTTGGGTAATGCGAAAAATAGCTAAGAAAACGCTCATGAAGATATTAGTTACGAACGAACTTTCAGATTTATCTAATTTAAATTTGGATGTAATCTATGTAACAACCCCTATTCCATCTCATTATGGAATTGTTAAAAAAATTTATGAGCAAAATTTGGCTGAGAATGTGTTTGTTGAAAAAACGTTGTCTTTAAATCGATTTCAATCTGAAGAACTATGCAAGTTAGCAGAAAGCTCAGGAGGCCATACCATGGTGGGTTACATGAAACGTTTTTCTGTTACATTTCGTAAAGCTAAAGAATTATTGGATAAGAATGTTTTAGGAAAATTGCTTTCATTTCATGCATATGCCTTTTCATCTGACTTTAGTGGGGTTCAAGAAAGCAGAACTTCGACAGCCAGAGGCGGAGTTCTTGAAGACCTAGGTTCTCATGTTTGTGATTTAAGTTTTTGGTTTTTTGAGCAATTATTATCATCAGTTAAGGTGCTCACAGCAAGTGATTCGAAGGCGGACTCTGTTTGGTTTACGGTTAGTGGATCAGATAATTTCAAGGGTAAATTCAATATATCTTGGATTGAAGAAGGATACCGAATGCCCGAATTTGGACTTAAAATTATCGGCACTAACGGTAGTCTAAATGTTAATGATAATGAAATTAATTATACTCTGGACGGCAATCATCAAAACAAATGGTATAGGCATGACCTTGATGATCATGTTAAATTCTTACTTGGTGAATCGGAATATTATGCTGAAAGCGATTGTTTTCTCAAATCAATTATCGATAATTGCACTGTAGAACCAAATTTCAAAACTGCAACACAAGTTGATTCTTTGTTTGATCAGGTAAGGTGTAGAACTAATGAATAGATCAGAATTACAACTACTAGTTGGAGATAACGCTTTTCACGGTATAAGCCATCTATCTCAGCAAAGAGCGCGTGATCGAATATTGGAAAATAATCCTGCTGACATACAATATGCTTCAAAACTGGTTGCGTTGTCAATTCAAAATGGTGCTAACGGTTTCATGTTTTCGGTAAGTGAAACTACACTTGGGATATTGAAAAAACTTGATCACGCTGAAATGCCTGATTTGTACGCGATTGTTCCATATGCATATGAATATGTTCGCTTATCTACCAAAGTTGGAGGCATTTCCGGATTAATTAAAAACGTCTCCAGACAAATAATTCTCTCTAGAGTCATATTCGATGTTATCCCCCATTTATTCGGATTAATACACGCAAACCCCTCGTCAATTCTCAAGGTTTACTTAATTTACGAAATTTCTAGAATAAAATCCGCTGCAGGCAAAAATGCTAAGCTTAAATCTGTTCTACTGCACGAAGTAATAACAGACATGGCTTTAGCTCTTGACATGAAGTGGCTTTTTGAGTCATATATCGAGTTTCTAATAAAAATGAAAATAAGACCTGGTTTTGAAACTAGAAATTTTCCATTTCTCGTTGAAAAATTCCAGGAATGGCAAATAGATATGACGCAATTGACAATCACGGCGGCATTCAATCGGATAGGTTTTCAAATGAATCCATCTAAACTTGAATGCGAAAAAGCATTAGAAAATCTCAATGGCCCTGAACTGATTGCTATGAGTTTACTAGCAGCCGGATATCTTAAGCCGTCCGAAGCGTTCGATTATGTGCTTGATCTACCAAATGTTACGCACGCCGTTATCGGTGTATCTAAAGAAGAACATGCACTAAACACCTTTTCTATTTTTAGGAAACAAATGAGTTTGGCCACAAAACAGCGTTAGATATGAGGAGCAAATAGAAATGATAGAAATAGAACTTACACTACGTATTCTGACATTATTCTTTTTCCTTCTACCAATACTGATTTTCGGAGTTTACGGTTTAATTATTTTTTATTATGGGAAATTTAAAGAAAATAATTACCATTTTTCTATATCAGCTGAGGCAGCCTCGTACGAACCAACCGTTTCAATAGTTATTCCTACACACAATGAAGAAAAAATTATTGAACAGAAAATTGGCAACTTGTTTTCGTTGGATTATCCTAAATCGAAATATGACATAATTTTTGTTGACGATTCCACGGATGCTACACCTGAAATCATACAGAAACATGTCAAAGAATGCGATTCAATACATCTTATACGGTTTAACAAAAGAATGGGGTATAGTCCATCAATGATCGAAGGTGTTAGAGTTGCAGATGGTGAAATTATAATCTTGGGGGATGCGGGGTCGTTTATGTATCCTAATACTATTAGAAATCTAGTATCTCATTTTACGAATCCTAAAATTGGTGTTGTAACAGGTGATCCGGTTATCCTAAATTCAGATGAGAGTACAGGGAAATCTGAGGATTTCTATCTAAGGCTATTACGATTCTTTAGAACAGCAGAAAGCAGAATGGATTCAGTTTTTTTCATAAAAGGTGAAGCCACAGCGGTTAGAGCCTCATTGATAAAAGACTTGCAGAAATGCTTTGCCACATTTGATACGGCAGTTGGTTTATCTTTAAGAAAAAAAGGCTATAAAATAATATTTGATCCCGATGTAAAATTTTATGAATTTGCCCCTAAAACACATTCTGAGTTAATTAAACAAAAAACGATAAGAGCCGCAAATCTAATAAAAATTCTATTTAGTTACAGACATATGTTATTTAATCCTAAATATGATAAATATGGAATGATTATCCTTCCTATGAATTTTTCAATGCTTGTAATTGCCCCGATTTCAATTGTGGCTGGGTTCTTACTATTAATTCCTCTTTCCTTTCTCAACGTGACTTTTTCTTTGGTGCTTTGGGGATTACTTGCTAGTATAGTAGTCCTGACTTTAATTTTTGCTCGTACTCTATTATTAACCTTTATCGATTTAGAATTCAGTCTTCTAAAAGCTATTCGAGACATTTTTGTGAAGAAAAAGAAATTGGACCAAATAGAAACGGTTGAATCGACAAGAAGAACAATAGAAAATAAATAAATCTTGCTAAAATCAATAGCTCGAAACATGCTTTACACCAATAAGACTTTTGGATTTTTAACATATTCTTTTCTAAATTGAGGTATTCAAATTGAAAGTTGTCTTCTTAACTCATGAGTATCCCCCAATAATATTTGGAGGGATTGGTCCGTTTGTTAAGAACTTGGCAGCTCCACTTTCAGAACAAGGTGTAAAGGTAACCGTTATTTCTGGTTTTCCTACTATTCATCCAGAAAAACCCATTAAAGAGGCTGAAGGTAACGTTTCAATTCTGCGATTCCCGTATCCAAATATCCCACCAAGACATACCTTTTTTCAATTAGCAAATCTGAAATTGTTATGTAGCACAATAAGAGAAGAAAATCCAGATATAATCCATGGCCAGAGTTGGTCTTCATACCCAACGTTATTAAAAATGAAAAATGAATTTCCGTCAATTATTACCTTTCACGCAAGTCCAAAAATGGAAAAGAACACCAGCATTGGGTCGCTGTTTCAAGGCGGAAGTCTCATGGACCTTTGGACCTATGTCATAGGTTATTACCCTATGTCTTACTTATCTAAGCATGAACTCGATCTTTCAAAAATCTCTATTGCAGTTTCCAAGACTGTGAAATCTGAATTAATAGATGAATTTGGTTCTAGGTACTCTTACAAAATAAGATCAATATACAACGGTTTAAACCTCGAAAAGATAGATTCAGAGTATAACTCGCCTGAAGGAATTGAAGAGTCCGATGAAGTTATACTCTTTGCAGGTAGGTTGTTTTGGAGAAAAGGTGTCTTAGATCTGACTAAGTTAGCTTACATTCTGCAAAAGGAAGGTTCAAAATTAAGGATACTTGTTCATGGTGTTGGTCCTCTCTTTCATCGCCTTCAATCTGAAATCCGTTTCCTAGGCTTGAAAAATATTAAATTAGAAGGTTTTACTACCCGAGAAAAATTAATGAAAAATATGCGACTTTGTAGATTTATTATAGTTCCAAGTAAATATGAGGCATGTCCAATGTCTTTGTTAGAAGGCATGTGTTTAGGCAAGATACCACTAATGTTAAAACGACCTTTTTCTATGGAACTATCCAGGAACGGGGAATATGGCGTTATTTCAGATAGTATAGATTCTTTAGCGCGCAAACTGTCAACATTAAAAAATTTAGATTTAAATATATTTAGTAAAAAGGTGAAATCCTTTGCTAGAAGAGAATTTGACGCAAGAAAGACCGCACAAGAGTACCTCGAAGTGTACAAAGAATTCTCGTAAACAAGAATTGATGAATATATCCAAGAAGGTTATAGAACATGAGAAAATCAAATAAAGATGGAAATAGTACAGTAGGCTTACTTGATGCTGTTCCTTATTCTAGCCTCGTAGCAGCATTAGACAAGTTACTTCACACTATTAATTTTGACTTTAAGCGTAAGCTAGGCAGAGTAGCAATAAAACCGAATCTCTGCTTTTATTTCACGCCAACTGCCGGAGAAACAACTGATCCCAGACTTGTTGAAGCCCTAATAGATCTTCTTAGAAAATATAACTTGTCTGAAGACATTTGTATTGTAGAATCTGATGCTACAGCTATGAGATTAGACCATTGTTTTAAGATGTTAAACTACGAACTGCTTTCAACGAGGAAGGGCGTTAAATTAATAAATTTATCTAAGGACACTTTGGTTCAGTCTGAATCTACGGATCCATTTTTAAGCCAAATTTCCCTTCCTAATTTGCTTGTAAATGATATTGATTATTTTATAACAATGCCTAAATTGAAATTGCATACTATTACTGGTTTAACTTGTGCGTTAAAGAACCAATTTGGTTGTATTCCTGCTAAGCGAAAAGTGGTCTATCATGAGAAAATTAATAAAATTTTGCCCTATGTCAATAAAATTTTGTCTCCTGATTTAGTGATAGTTGATAGCTTAATTTGCCAAGGAAAAACTCCTAAGAAGCTCAACCTTTTAATGGCTGGTTACGATCCTGTTGCAGTAGATTTCGTTGCTGCAAAGATTGCGGGATTGAATCCTAAAAGAATAAAACACATTACTGAATCGGAAAAAATGGGCGTAGGGTCAACGGAAGTCAAAATACTTGGTGATGATTTAAATCATTTTGCTAAAGCGTTTCCACGAAAGGGTTTCATATACGCTAATTCTCGCAAGGCAATGGTTGGGCTCTATGGTTACTACGTTAAGAATTTCACCTTGGAAGGTAAACTTTTAAAATCTAATAAAAAAATAGGAGCTTAGTTCCTCTTGAAATCTCTGAAAGTTGGAGTAGTAGGTATAGGCGGGCAAGGGAAGACTCACCTTTTTAATTCTCTACGATTAAAGACTGTAGAAGTAAAGGCAATAGCGGATAGCTCCAAGTCTGTGTTATCAAGATATTCTTCATTAAAAATAAACAAATACACAGATTTCCATGAAATGTTTAGGAAAGAACCATTAGATGCGGTAATAATTGCGGTCCCGAATTTCCTACATGAAGAGGTTGCTACTGTAGCTGCAGAACACGGATTAGACATATTGATTGAAAAGCCTCTAGCTAGGACAGCAGAAGAATCCAAAAGAATTGTTGATAGCGTCAATAGAAATGGCGTAAGCTTAATGGTAGGCATGTGTCAACGGTTCTCGAAAGATGCACAAATGCTTAAAGAAAAAATAGATAATGGCGTATTCGGGCGGGTTGACTTTGCTTCAGTATTATTTTCTACTGGGCCGTTCTATGATGGAAAAAGAGTGCCTGATTGGCTATTTGATTCAACCAAAATAGGTGGAGGAGCGCTGCTTGATTCTGGGTGTCATTTAATTGATCTACTTCTTTGGTATTTCGGGGATGTAAAGTCAGTATCAGGATATGTTGATTCCATATTTAATTTAGGTTATGAAGATTATGCTGAGGCATCTCTTAGATTTAAAAATGGAACGAATGGTTTAGCAGTAGTTAGTTGGAGACCTCGTTTTCCCTCGTTTAGAATTGAAATTGTCGGTGAATACGGTCGATCAGTAGGATTCAGCAAAACCTTTGGTCTATTTGATGTTGGTCTTAGAAAAGCCGCGTTATCTTTCTTTGGGGATAATTTATCCCAAAAACTAAGAGGAGGTTCTTTTCTGCCTATTGGAGACGAGTTTTATAGAATGTTAGATTACTTTGTTCTTTGTTCACTGAAAGGCGAGGAACCAAAACCTAACGCTGAAGATTTTTTGAAAGTATCGGAAGTTATTGATCTCGTCTATAAACAAAATCGCAATTCAGCCTAAATATAACCTGTCTCTACAAAATAAAAGATGAAGTACGCGCTTCTGGTTCAACTTTCTCCCATTTGGAAATCCTGGAGATTACTATATGGTCCATCGCAAACAAAAGATGCCTTCCAAAATTAGACTGTGTGTCTGTACTAATATTTGGATAGGCTTACATAGCGGTGCAGTAGATAGAATACTTGAATTTACAAAAGCACTTTCTAAGCAAGGAGTAGATGTATACATTGTTGATCGCTCTACACAGAAATCCTTTTCTGCTCTACTATTTGATGTCGACAAATATTTCAAAGTTGAAAATGGAGCTTTAAAGGAAATTCCTTACCCGTTCTATATGCGTTTTCTTTTTCCAGGTATTATAAAGTTTGTACAAGGAGTTTTCAATATGCTCTTTGCTCTGCTAACCATGAGCAACATTTCAGAAGTATGCCTTTTTAATTCAATCGATCCTCATATTATCGCTAAATTGTTCTTTGTTTGCAAGAAAGAAAAAATAAATGTGATTCAGTGTGTTTTTCCATTTATCACTCTGTCATCATTTTTGGTAAAAAAAATTATTAATGTACCCATAATATATGACGCACTTGATATTGAATCAGAAAGAATGAAAAGTATGGGCAACATTAGTCCTATTTATGCCGCCGTTGTCAGAAGACTAGAAATAGCAAGTTGTAAAAACTGTAACCTGATTTTTGCTGTCTCGGAAGACGATCGTAGAATCATGTTATCTTGGAATGTTGATAAGGAAAAAATACATCTGATACCTAACTCTGTGGATGTAGCTAAATTCTCACCCTATGTCGACGGAACCGAAGTTCGGAAAAGGTTCAACTTAGCTAATAAATTTATAATTATTTTTCACGGGCTCTTTAGCTATTCACCTAATAAACATGCTGCGGAATTATTGGCAAATATCCTTCTTCCACGTATCGTAAAGGAAAATCCAAATGTTTTCCTGTTACTGGTTGGTAAAAATCCCCCAAAGCTATCTAGTCCAAACGTAATCTCTGCAGGATTTGTCAAGAGCACCGCAGAATATATCGCAGCTGCAGATCTGGCAGTAGTACCATTAATGGAGGGCGGAGGAACCAAAATAAAGATGCTTGAATATTTAGCAGCTGGAAAAGCCATTGTCTCAACTTATAAAGCGGCTGAAGGTTTAGATATAGAAAATGGAAAAGATCTTCTTATGAGCAGATATCCAGACCAGGAATTCGTTGAATTAGTGCTTCGATGTATTAACGATGACGACCTCAGATTGCGACTTGCTTCTAATGCCCGGCAAAAAGCTGAACTATTATATAACTGGGAACGCAATGCAAAGAAAGCTGCTGATATCTTTACTACATTAATAGAAAAAAGTTGATTGATCCTATCTACGGTTGAGTGAACACTGTTCGAATAATCATTACAGAACATTGCAAATCCAATTCATAACGTTTTCCAAATAATTAGAGAAAGGTGTGAACGGTCATTAACAAAATTCTCGCATTAGTCGTCACACTGACTATTGTGATGCTTATTTCAGTTGGACTGAACATTCCGCTTCTCAGAGAAGTAATTTCATTCGTTTATCTCTTATTCATCCCTGGTTTTCTCATTACACGCCTTATGAAATTAGCTAAAACTGATCGCATTAAAACAGTTCTTTTTTCTATTTCTCTAAGTTTGATATTTCTAATGCTGATTGGTTTGTTAATTAACGAATCTTCAATATTAGGTTTTGCAAATCCCCTTACATCTGCTTCTTTAACTATTTGTGTCTGTTTTTCGACAAGTATTCTACTATTTTATTGTTATCGACAAAAATTGTTGAATGACTTCAATATTAATTTCAAATTAACAAATTCACTCTTCTTTGAGTTAGTGTTTCTATTTTTGCTTCCCGTAATGAGCCTACTCGGTACTTTATTCCTCAACATTCCCACATTAATGTTTATAATTGTAATAATTGCGGTCCTCTTCATACTTGGAATTTTTTTTGCAGATCGTCTATCACCCGAGTTATTCCCTCTCCTAATTTTTTCTGTGTCTTTAGCATTACTTATTCAGGTAGTTTTTTCATCCCAAAATCTTATAGGCTCAGATGTTAACCTTGAATATTATTTCTTCAAGCTAACTCAAAACAACAATCATTGGGCATTCATAAACCCAATTATTAACTCGGGCGCAGCAAATTTTGATGCAATGTTATCAATTACTTTACTGCCAACGGTCTTTTCATCAGTTACAAATATTCCAGGGGTTTTGCTATTCAAGCTATTATATCCAACTATTTTTTCTTTGATTCCAGTTGTTTTATACAAGATCTATGATAGTCAAATAGGAAAAACAGCGGCTCTTGCCTCCGTGTTTTTTTTTATTTCAGGGCTACTAGTTTTTTACGGCTATACTCCGCTTAGTCTAAACAGACAAATTACTGCTACCTTTTTCTTTTTACTATCAATTTTAATTTTGTTCGACAAAACCCAATCACCCAAAAACAAAAAATTGCTGCTTGTACTTTTTGGCGTGGCTATTAGCGTTTCGCACTACGCAATTGCTTATATTTATTTGGCCTTAATTCTTTTCACTTTCTTATTTTTAAAAATAACGAAGAGAACTGACCAAGTTTTAACCGGTCGTATGACCCTCTTACTGAGTGCAATTATGTTTTTTTGGAACGTCCTCGCTGAGTCTCCCATAATATCGCTCACACAATTTATTAATTCACTTTTTTCATCATTTTTCACTGACTTTCTTAATGTATCTAGCAGAACCACTGGAAGTTTTCTGTCTTCCCCCGTGTCTAACATCGGAAGTTTTTCAACAAACCTTTCTTTATCAATCTTTTATATTGTTCATTTCCTTATCGCTTTCGGAGTAATTATTCTGGTTTTCAAACCAAAAAGAATCGGGTTGGATTTCAAATACCGTTGTTTCAGTGTTCTTAGTGCAATTTTGTTATTTCTTTGTTTCGCTGTTCCAAATTTTGCACCACGCCTCAACATGGATAGATTTTACGCGATAACTCTTTTGTTTTTGGCACCATTTTTTTGGATTGGAACAAATATCCTTTTTGATTTTTTTAAAAAACCCAGTTTAGTAACGATGTTTCATCGATTCACTAAACGAAATTTATCACGACTACGACTTGTTATCGTTTGTCTGCTCATAACATGTTTTTTCCTCACGCAGACTGGATTTGTTAACCGAATAATTGATGCTCCTCCACTTATACGAGCTGTCGATCTTGACCGAGTGCAAACATCAAACGATATTCAAATTAATTTGAATTATTATACTCAGTATAGTGCTGATCAAGATGTTTTTGGGGCAAAATGGATATCACAATATCGGGACCCCTATTCTGCTGTCTTTGGTGATTTCTCAACAGCTATGCCAAGAGTATTGGTTAGTTATGGTTTAGTTCCTCCACAACAACTTAATTATTTAGAAAATAATTCCCTTGTAGATGATGGTAGCCTTGTCTTTTTAGGCACATATAATACCGTTTATGGTTTCATAAACATAGAGTCAGTACCCATCAACCTATCAAACATAGATCCATTATTGAATCACGGCAGTTTAATCTATACAAATGGAAATTCGCAAGTATGGCTAATTGAAAAAACAACTGTTCTACAATATTCCAATTCAATAGCTTAGAAACTGCAATCTGCGAAAATTACCTCATAATCTTGTTGGTGATTGAAAGTTGGCAATAACAGATAATCCTTTAATTTCTATTGTAATTGTCAACTTTAATGGCGTGAAATATTTAGAGAAATGTATTACTTCTGTGCTGAATTCAAGCTATCCTTTCTATGAGATAGTAATTGTTGACAATGGATCAATCGATGGAAGCGTTGAGTTAATTCAAAAAAAGTTTGCAGAACATATTGATAAAATCATATTGTTACCTCAGAAACAAAATATTGGTTTTTCTTTGGGTAACAACGTTGGAGCTAGTAAAACAAGAGGAGATTATATTTTATTTCTAAATAATGATACAGAAGTTGATTCATCATGTCTCGAACAATTGGTCAAAGTTATGACTAATGACAAATCAATCGGAGCAACACAAGCTAAACTTCTTCTGTTGAATAACAAAGATACTTATGACTCAGCCGGAAATTTCATAAATGTAGTAGGTTTTGTAAAGCCTAGCGGTTACCAAGAAAAAGATGAGGGTCAATATGATTTTCTTTACGAAATTTCCTACGCAAAAGGTGCGGCTATGGCGTTAAGGCGAGACGTCTGGATAAAATCTAATGGTTTCGAACCCCTTTTTTCATGCTATTTTGAAGATGTAGATCTTTGTTGGCGTGTTCATCTAAGTGGACATAGAATCATGTTTGTTCCTTCAGCAATAGTTTACCATGTAGGCGGGTTTACCACACGTACTCTTAGTCGAAATATTCAATCAAGGCGGAAAATCCAATTTCAAGATTATAGAAACCGTATAGTGACAGTTATCAAAAACCTAGAACTCAAGAATTTAGTTAAATATAGCTCATGGTTATTCGGGATGTACTTGTACTATATTTTTCGGGATTTAGTAAAAAATGATGCAGTATCTGTCGAGAGCAATTTCCGTAGCATCTTTTGGTGTTTGCGCTCATTTAGGGTCATTTGGCAAAAAAGAATATTAGTACAAAGGGATAGGGTTGTAACGGACAACTATTTGTTCAATAGAAACGTACTTTCCAAATCTGTACTGTTCAGCAGCAGTTTTACAAGAGACTGACGATATATTAGTCTCTCAGTTCTAAAAAACATGCGGTATTTAGACCTCCTCTTGTTATCTGTCAAAAACCAGTTTTCCTTTCATATGAAATTGCTTTTAATTCGGAATAACTGAACTTAGTTTAGGCTTTCCTAAAATATTTCTGTTCAATTGAATGCTTCTCGATAAAAACTTGTAGATAGTTTATAATTTATTTAAGAGGTTTGTTTTTGAGATCAAATCAACATTTTCCTCTTGTGGTTCTGGCAAAAATCGGTCTGGGACTTTTGCTTACTGGATTGTTATCAATTATCTTTTCCAAATTTTACCAATGGTATCCATTATTTTTTTTAGGTTTAGGCTTGTCATTTCTGAGTATAATCGTTCTTATCAAACCTTTTCTCTATGAGGCAAGATTACCTTTCAGAAATCGCTCCTGGGTATGGTTCGCGACTTTGCTGTACGGGAGAAAATTCCACAACATTGGAAAAGGTTTGGTTATATTTGGGCGACCAAGAATTTATGGCTCAGGGGAAATCGTTGCGGGTCAGAACTTGTCTTTAAATTGTTGGCAACAATCAACAAGAATTTTTGCTGAACAGGGTGCCACAATAAAAATTGGGGACAACGTTTCCATAACTGAGGGTGTCTTTATAGCTGCTAAAAAAAGAATTGATATTGGCGACTTTACAATAATAGGTCAACAAACTATGATATATGATTCAGATTGCCATGGAATAGATGGTTCAGATCCAAAGGTTGTGCCTGTAAAAATCGGTAACCATGTTTGGATAGGTGCTCGAGTGATAATTCTAAAGGGAGTTTCCATTGGCGATAATTCTATAATTGGAGCCGGGTCTATAGTTACTAGAAATGTTCCAGAAAACACAGTTGTTGCTGGGTGCCCAGCAAAGAAGATCCGGACAACAAAGACCGGCTACACTAAATGGATATAAATCGCTGCTTTGGAAGTATAATTTTTATTGGAACTCATATATTGCTTAAATTAGTTTACAAATTTAGAATTTAAAAAATATGGTACTTGCGCACTTTATACTAATCGTTAATCAGAAAAAAATAAATTAATCAGCATCGGTGTCGAAATACGAAGATAACGTTTGTTCTTCCAAATTCCCCTAATTCTATTAGTGGTGGAATTAGAGTTGTATGTGAATATGCAAATCATCTAACCGAAAAAGGGCACAGTGTAACCATAGTTTATCCTCTAATTAGTCCAATGGTGACTTCAAAATTTGTTCTCCGCAAGTACACAAATATGGCGAAAAAGTTTGTATCCAATCTTCTAAAAAGCGAAGTCAATTTGTATAACCTAAAAACAAACGTAGTTCAAATCCTAACCATTAATCCGAAACTTGTAAGATTGAGCGAAAGATCCATTCCTGATGCAGATGTGATTGTGGCAACGGCATGGGAAACTGCACAAATAGTAAACGAAGTTAACCCTAAAAAAGGAATTAAATTCTATTTTATTCAACATTACGAGGTTTGGGATATTTGGAATGATGATGCGTCCTGGGATAAGGCTGAAAAAATTGAACCCGATGCCACAAAAATATGTTTGACAATGCATAAGGTAGTTCCAGAAAATAAGAACCTGAAAAAAATAAAAGAAGCTGTAGACAAAACCTATAAACTGCCCCTCAAGAAAATCGTGATATCTTCTTGGCTAAAAGAGTTAATTGAAAAAGAATTTAATGAAAATGTTGAAGGTATAATTGTTAATGGCGTTAATTTTGATATTTTTTATCAGGAAAGAACTGTAAAAACAGGAAAACGAATCCTGATGCCGTTTCGATCGATTGCAAAATGGAAGGGGACGGAAGATGGACTTAAAACTTTCTCCATCGTTAAAGAGAAACGTCCACAGGCAGAGTTTGCAGTTTATGGCAATGACATACATGATAATGTTCCTGATTGGATAAGAAAATACGGGCGCATCTCTGATGATGAATTAAGGAAACTCTACTCTTCTTCTGACATATTTGTTCTTTCAAGTTGGATTGAGGGCTGTCAATTACCACCAATGGAAGCAATGGCATGCGGCTGCGCTGTTGTTGCAACAGACGTTGGTGGAATCACAGATTATGCAATACCTGGAAAAACAGTTTTAGTTTCGCCACCTAGAAAACCTGAACTGATCGCAAATAACATTATCAAATTAATTGACGATAGAGCTGAAATGCTGAGAATTTCTGAAGCTGGTCATGGCTTCATTAAACAGTTTACTTGGGAAAGAGCTACCTGCCAACTGGAAACGATATTTGCGCTACAATTAGATAAAAAAATAAGCAAGTCCTCTGTTGATAACTAGAAACAAGCACTACAGAAAATAAACGGTGATGAATAATTATGCCATCTAATAAGGATCTTAAGTTGCACTTTTTGAGCAACGCTTGTGAGGAAGGTCTACTTGACACAAATAGATTACGAATTCAAGCAAAAAATGCTGGACTGATTCTTACAGATAGTATTAGAAAAGCTGATTTAATCCTGTTCTACGCTTGTGGTCATGTCAAAATGAATGAGGCAGAATCTGTACAAATTATTGAAAAGATAAACCGGCTAAAGAAAAATTCAGCACAACTAATAGTTTGGGGCTGTCTTCCAAAAATAAACCCTCAAGCCATCCAAGGGATTTACGGTGGACCCTTCATTGGTCCTGATGATTGGGCTTTTTTCAGTGACCTTTTCAATCAACCTAAGGGTAATATTAACCGGATTTTTGCAAGCTCCCTTTATGCTTCTATAAATTCTACAAAATTTTCCTCGTTGCAACAAATAATCGCCTTAATGTCTGATAAATTTTATAACTGCTTGGACAAAAAGTATTACATAAAAATAGTTAGTGGATGTAGAAACGGTTGCACCTATTGTAGTGACCGGTTAGCATATAAATGGTTAAGAAGTTTACCGATGGACACGATTCTCAAGCAATTTGAACTCGGATTGGCGGCAAATTATAAACATTTCGTATTCGTTGGAAGAGACCTCGGTTCCTACGGTTATGATATAGGCTTGACTTTGGCCGATCTATTGAACAAAATTGTGATAACATACCCATATCAGAAATACAAAATATCAATAGATAATGTGTCTCCCAATTATTTAATAGACCTGTATCCTAAATTAGATAAAAAATTATTAGCTGAACACATATCCGAAATTGGTAGCCATATTCAGTCAGGAAGCGGTAAAGTACTAAAACAAATGGGCAAGAAGTTTAAACTTGAAGACTGGGAAAAAACCATAAATGACATCAATATAAAATATCCACACATACGGATAGTAACGAGCATAATGTTGGGCTTCCCGGGCGAAACAGAGGCGGATTTCGAAAAAACACTGTTTTTACTCAGCAAACCATTGTTTGATCAAATACGTTATTACACATATTGTGAAAGACCGAACCTTCCGTCTTTGAAATTGCAAGGTCCAGTACATGAAACAATAAAAATAAGGCGAATGAAAGAGGCAAAAAAGATTGGTCAAAGTAGCACACTAAGAAAGAGGGTGAAAAGTCTTCCAATACGCTATCTGTAAGCATAAGCGCTAATATATGAGACAATTATTCTGCTCTCGTTCGTGAGGGATAAACTTAAAAGCTTCTTATCCAGATTTAAGATATCTATGTTATCATTGATAAAATATCTTAAAGATGATCCAGTTATTTCAGATGTTTTACGCAGAAAATAGGCGATAACCATGGAAGCAATAGATGTCGTTGCCAATCACTCTTCAGTTAAAGATAGATTGTCTGCGTGTTCAATGAAGATAAAAAGCGGGTATTTCTTCACTAATGTGATTGAGAAGCGAAAGAACATTGCGCTTCTAGAAAAGGCTAGATGGATTATTGAATCTGACAAAAGTGTTAACCCTCTTATCTCAGTAATAACACCAACCTTCAATCGTTCCAAAGTGTTGGTCCAACGAACGATTCCTAGTGTTCTATCACAAACATACAAGAACTTCGAACTCCTAATAATAGGCGATTGTTGTTCAGACGATACCGAAAAAAGAATTAAAGAATTCAATGATGAAAGAATAAAATTCATTAATTTAAAACAAAGAGGGAAATATCCTAAAGATTCACACGCACGTTGGATGGTTGCAGGATGTATTCCCCGCAATAAAGGTCTTGAATTAGCATCAGGAAAATGGGTCGCACCTATGGATGATGACGATGAGTTTTCAGAGGATCATTTGGAAACATTATTGACGTATGCTACGAAAAATCACTTTGAAATGGTTTACGGTATGGTTCATATGGAAAAAGAGCCTAACTATTGGGTTAAGCGAGGTTCCTATCCTCTTTCATATCAAAATATATGTCATATGTCGGTTCTGTATCGCTCAGAACTTAGGTTCTTCAAATATAATATTAATGCGTGGAAATATGGCTATGAGGACGATTGGGACTTGTGGGTGAGAATGAAAGATGCTGGAGTCAAAATAGGCTTTGTCAACAGTGTGGTCGGTAAACATTATCTTGAACGAACGCTATGGGGCGTTTGAAACTCCCTAACTATAGGCCAACCATAATTGAGTTAACAAACCTGTGTTATGAATATATTATTTTGAAATATTTGAAGGTTTGACTATAAGTTAACGCGCGATAAATTCTTGTTTTTACAGAGACGGGGCTTATTCAATATGAAAAAAATATATGTCGCAACTAATGGCTGTGAAGAGGGCCAATTAAAATCGATGAATGTTCTGCGATTTTTCAAGGTTAACGGATTTACAGTTTCTGAGAACTTGGCGGAAACTGACTTTATCGTTTTTTTTGCGTGTGGATTAACTGAAGCAAAAGAACGAAATTCTATTAGTATTATTAAAAGAATGCAGAAGCAGAAGTCGCATAGCACAAAGTTGATTGTTTGGGGCTGTTTACCTAAAATAAACCCACAAAAACTCAAGAAAATTTACTCAGGTCCAATTGTTGGTCCAAAAGATTTAGATTTCTTTAACACAATTTTAGAAAAGAGAGTTATTTCAATTCACGATGTGAATGCTAACTCTATCATCTCCCCGATAACTGCGGAAGAAACTATATCAGGTCCAGCCATTGTAAATCCAATCAATGGCTTTTTGTGGAAGATTAAGAGAAACGTAGATCGTTTTAGACTTCCCCATCGAAAATGGCTTTTTGATAGCGCTTCTTATTTTATTAGAGCAGCTGAAGGATGTACAGGCAATTGCACTTATTGTAGTGAAAAAGCAGCGTGGGGTAAGATAAAGAGTCGCTCAATAGGTGATATCACCACCGAATTCAAAATAGGTTTAGAAAAAGGTTACAAACGTTTCTTCCTAGTGGCAGGGGATTTAGGTTCCTATGGCGCGGATTTGAATACTAATATTGTTGAACTCCTCAATGAGATTTTAACAACGGGAGGGGACCACGACTATAGTTTAATTATTAATCAGATTAATCCATCTGATCTAGGAAAATTTCTCCCAGAACTAGAAATGATATTCGCTTCAGGTAAGATTGAGGCTTTAGGATGCCAAGTGGAATCTGGAAGTAATCGAATCCTAAAGATGATGGGAAGACACTATTCAGCTGAATCTTGGCGAGCGAGTATGCTAAAGATCAACAAGAACTTTCCTTTGATTCGCCTTTCAACACATATAATGATTGGATTTCCTACTGAGACGAAAGAAGACTTCAAAGAAACATTGAAATTACTAGATCTTCCGCTCTTTATCGATTGGCTTGGTTTTTTCATTTTTTCACCTAGACCAACAGTCTATGCCTCGCGTTTTAAGGGGCAGATTCCATGTGAAATAAAACAACTCAGGTTTAACGCGCTTACAAGAAAGTACTTATTAATGTATATTATAAATATACTAATAAATAATTGTCGTTATGTAGGATCTAAGGTCAAAAAAATGCTTTAAAATAGTAGTTGATTCCTCTATGGGTAAAAAACGAATCAATTATGTGGGGTGGTTAGGCTTTGGAAATTTAGGAGATTCTGCATTATACATCGCAATCAAAAGTATTTTAAACCCTTATTCGTATGACCTTAATCTACCAAATGAGCCATCAGAAAATCGAAAAAGTTTAAGTCCTGTTACAATAATCGGTGGCAGTACTGGCATTCCGGATTGGATTCAAGATTTTAAATTCGCAAAGCTAAATTATATATTCGGTGCGGGTGTTAAAGACCCAAATTTTCCCGGTTACAAATATCTTTTCAAAGATAGCTTAAAAACTAAGGTGGCAATCGAAAGGTTAAAGATTTTTAAAAATATTGGCGTCAGAGGTGTTGCTTCACTGAACTTGTTAATGAAGTGGGGCATAAAATCAGAGGTCATTGGAGATCCATGTTTTTCATTAAGATCTATTATTCAAAAAAAAGATGAGAAAAAAATTGCTATAAATATTGGTTCTGACGGGATTCTTTGGGGTATGAATGAAGAATCAGTTTTTCGGCAAGTTGCCAAAAGTTTGTAGGAATCTAAAAAACAAAGGCTATGATTTAATATTAATTCCATTCTCACAAAATAATGTTGAACGATTACGTGTTTTTTCACAAAAAGAAAACATATTTTTCTTTGAAGACTGGTTTAACGTAGAATCAACTCTAAATTTAATTGCAAACTGCAAGCTTCTGATCGGACAGAAAATGCATTCTTTAGGATTAAGTGCAGTTGCAGGAACTCCATTTATCGGACTCGAATATCAACCAAAATGTCGTGAATTAGCAGATAGTGTTGGGTTTAATGACTATATTATTAGAACAGATGAAATTTCACAAGAAAAAATTATGCGATTAATTGACAGTTTAATTCAAAATTATGACAGTTTGCAGTACACATTGGAAAATAAGGTTGAACTGTATCGTAAGCGACAAAAAATATTTGCTGCAAAAATAATGGAAGACATTGAAAAATTGCCAGACTATTTTTGGGAATCCACTTTTCAAAAGAAAATTGTGAACGAAGCTTATTGGGCTGTCGATTCATTAGTCAGCAAAAAGGGGTTGATTTGGTATTGTTGGAACAAATTAATCTTCGATTACACATGGTCAGTTTTCACTTAGGTTTTAAGGTCCTCTTTAGGTTGAATCAAGTTCCAGCTGAGTGTAGCCTTTTTACTTAATTATGCATTAACATTATCCAAGGGTGCAAAATAACTGTTGACAGATACAAGAATCAGAGTTACCAAACCCGTTCTACCTGACCTAGAAACTTACGTCGAGTGTCTGAAAAAAATTTGGCTTACTCGGCACATCACAAATGAGGGTGAATATGTTAAATCTCTAGAAAAAGAATTACAACATTATTTAGAGGTTGAAAATCTAACTTCAGTCTCAAATGGTACTTTGGCTTTACATATTGCAATTAAAACCTTAGATCTAAAGGGAGAAGTGATAACAACCCCCTTTACGTTTCCCGCCACTACGAATGCTCTTATTTGGGAGGGACTTACTCCCGTATTTGTTGATATTGATAATGAAACATTCAATATAGATCCATTGGAGATAGAAAAAAAAATTACTGAGAAGACTTCGGCAATACTCGCTGTTCATACTTTTGGTAATCCTTGTTACGTTAAGGAACTTCAAGAGATAGCTTCAAAATATGATATTAAGTTAATTTATGATGCAGCGCATGCCTTTGGGGTTCATTTTGAGCAGAAGCCTGTGATTAGCTTCGGTGATATTTCCACTTTAAGTTTTCACGCAACGAAAGTCTATAACACTATAGAGGGGGGCGCAATTGTTTGCCGAGACAAAAACGATTTAGAGAAGGCCAAACTGCTGAAAGATAATGGCATTAAATCTAAGGAAGTGTTTGTTCTTCCTGGAACCAATGCAAAAATGGATGAAATCAGAGCTGCGATTGGACTTTGCAACCTCAAAACTGTTGAGGAGAATATTAACAGTAGAAAAAATATCTATGAATATTATAAACGAGAATTAGGAGAATTTGTGCAATTTCAAAAAATAATAGCGTCAAAATATAATTACTCTTATCTTCCAATTTGTTTCGATAGTGAGAAATCAAGAAATTCTGCATATTTAGCGCTTGACAGAAGAGGAATTGACTCGAGAAAGTATTTTTTCCCGCTAACATTTGAAAGTAATTATTTCGGAAAAAAGTATACAGAGATTTCATATTACTTTAAAAACGCATTTAACATTTCTCGAAGGATTCTCTGTCTACCAATTTATCCAGATTTAGATCTTGAATCGGTGCAAAAGATAACTGAGATTGTAAAAAGTTTTCAAACAACATAATGAAAATTTGTGACCATTATTAAATTAAAAGTTGGTGCTAATTATTAAATCAATTGAAGACTTTGAAAATCTCTCTGCTGAAATCAATTGGGTGTACGAAAAGAAAAAGAATTATTTAATTATTAAATCCAAATTTGAAGACAAATTAAACAAGTATTGCATAATATATTTCAGTAGTGACTATATTTTCTACCCACATACTAAAGAAGCATGTTTTAATCAAATCATAAAGAACGATAGATACGAATGGTATAATACAAGAATTAAATTAGGAAATAAACACATTTTTGTGCGTGATATACGAAAGAGACATTTTTTGACGGGGATAAATCGTGATTTAGATACAATAGGAAAAGTAACTGCTTTTTTGAGATCACAGACTAAAGGTTACAAGGTTATCACAATTGGAAGCTCGGCTGGAGGTTATGCCGCAGTTTTTTTTGGCCAAGAACTCAATGCAGAGCGTATTTATACTTTTAATGGTCAATTTTTATTGAATAATGATTATATCTATTTTTTCAGTGAGCCAGAAAAATTGCTAGCAAAGCCATTCTCTAACCTCAATAAGTATCTAATTAAACCATCTACCGTCTTTTATTTTTGCTCAAATAGTAACATTCGAGATAGACTTCAATTCGATCACGTTAAGGATACTGGAATCAACATATTTTCTTTTAATACTCGCGTTCATGGAGTTCCCTTCTTAAAGAATAATCTACCGGTAGTTCTAAATCTCGATATCAATAAGTTGAAGAGTTTATCCAACATGCATTATGATCCTGTTTTGTTTTCTTTGAAAATGGTTGGGGTGTGGGGGACTATAGTTGGTTCGTGCAAACAAATTCAAGAGTTAATAGTAGCGAGAAGTTTGATAAGAACTTTTAAAGACTTGCTGACTGGCGCACCAACAACGTAGTTTATGTTCATTAAATCTATACACAATTCGTGCGCTTAAGATGCTCAATAATGCTTATATAAAAAAATTTTTGTTTTTCTTAATGGAGCGATATTGGAGGCTATTAAATATTATAATTAAATAGATTCTCGATAATGATTTGGATTGACAAATTAAGGAAAGAAATGATAAAATGAATAAAAAATTGAAAATACTTGTTAGTGGCCCAACAGGTTTTGTTGGCACTAAACTTATACCCGAGTTAGTTAAGAAAGGGTACGATGTTTTTATCCTTGAAAGATACGTTCCCGGGAGGTATGCTCAAAAAGGGATTAATGTTAAAAAAGTGTTTGGGGATGTTCAAGATTATTTTGCTATCAAACAAATTGTCCACGATGTAAAACCTGATGTCGTAGTGCATTTGGTTGCAATAAGTCCTGTGGCATTTAGTTATGATCGTCCTCATGAAGTTATGGAAACCAATTTTCTTGGAACTGTAAATATGGCTGAAGCTTGTCACCGCGAAATTCCGAATTTCACACAATTCCTTTTTGCCTCATCCTCTGAGACCTATGGCAATGGACCAAACCCAAAAAAAGAAACCACACGGCAAAATCCAAATAGTCCATATGGTATAAGCAAATTCGCTGCTGAGAAATATTTGCTTTACATGCGTGATGCATACAAATTTCCTATAACAATCTTACGTAACTTCAATACTTATGGACGAAAAGACAATGCACATTTTGTGGTAGAACGTACAATCGTTCAGATGTTAAAGAACAAAACGGTGCGTCTTGGAGATCCTAAACCAAAACGAGATTTTGTATATATCGATGATCATGTCAGTAGTTATCTTACGTGTATTCAAAATCCAGGAGCTATTGGCGAGATATTTAATTTTTGTACAGGGCGACCTACTTCTGTAAAACAATTGATTGATCAAATTTCCAAACTGACAAATTATGCCGGTGAAGTCATTTGGAATACACTTCCGGCGAGACCTTTAGAGTGTAGGGAAATCGTTGGAGATTATTCAAAAGCTAAGCGTATTTTGGGGTGGACGCCTAGTTTTTCTTTAGAAGAAGGGCTCAAACTGACTGTTGATCTCTGGCGATCTTCTCTTAAATTGGAAAAAAAAGCAAAAAATGAGTAAAATCTATGTCTAGAGTATTGGACCTAAACGTTCTTTAATTCTTTATATAGGTAAGCGTGAATGATTAATTTTCAAAAAAAGCACTATGAATTTTTTTTTATGTTTTATTCGTGAGATCTGCCTGATTTAGTTCTTATAAATAATCAGGTTCCTCCGAAATTTGCGGCTATGACACTTGCACCTGCTAAGAGTGTTCCTGCTGTGTCAGTTGCATATGGTGGATATGGCGCACCTGCAATCATGCAGTAAGTATCTCCCCAAGGAATTTGGCTTTTGTCCCTGAATGATGTATGAAAACATGCGTCTTGTATGCCAACTTGGTTGAGTGCTTGGAAATAATACGTATAATAGTTTATTCGATCTTGATCTGAGAAATAGTAATTAGTTAATCCTAAATCACTCATGTTGCCAGTCCACATGCCAAATTCTCCAACAAATACTTTTGATGGTGAAAAACCTGCATTTATCGCTGCGGTATAGGCTGGTTTTAGAATCGAGTTAATTAACCAAGATTGATACCCGACCCAATTATAACTACCGTTTGCATACTTGTAATAATTTGCTAAATCATATGCCTCGTACGCATGAATTTCGTAAAAATCACTGTGACCTATTAAAAGATTGGCTCTACCAACGTAGCTTCTGAAGGGTAAATCATCACTTATTTGTGGAGAAGCAATGGTAACTAAACCTCCTTTACTTCGAATGTAATCAGCAACTCCAATTATCCAATAATAATTGCTGTTTGGCGAGGTTGAACTTCCAATATTTGCTTCATTAGCAATACTCCACATAGTATATCTAGGATCGGTTATGAAATCGTGATGGAGTGAATTATTACCAGCCAATTCATCAATATACATTTTTGCGGTATCTAAACTCATGACAGCGGAAATATTGGCTGCTTGATCATTACCAAAGAGGGGACCACCCCAAGGAGTCCCCAAGGAGTACCAATAACATGTAAAGCCAGCTGCAGCGACGGTGCTTAGTAAATTATCCAAATTCTGCGCCCAATTTGGATTAGTTTGCATATTTGTTCCCCATACATCGCCCTCACCGCCTAATTGAAGACGTAGCGTATTTACTCCTAAGCTATGAAGTACCGAGGCCCAATTAGGAACATAACTTTGTGAACCCGCTTTAATGGTATTAGAGGCTACTTCTGCTGCCCTGATCGTGAAATTGCTTGTTTGTATTGTTTGAATGTACCCGCTTGACATTACAACTTGGGAGCTAGTTATTAAGCCTTCAATTGGTGGTGCTAAGAAAAAACAACTCAACGTGGAGATTATTAGCAATGAAATGATTATTGTTTTTGTTTTTTTTCTTGGCTGGTGATTAGTCTTCATTTTGGGGCACACTTGTATTGTGTATTATGAATTGATACACGATATATATATAACTTTTATGGATTTATTGTTCAAAGAATACCTGTTTTGTTGACGTGTGCTCCTATTTTCTCTCTATATATGCCGTAGAACGGGACGGATACTCTGATTACTTTTCACATCCCTTTCGCGTCAGTTCCCATAACTTCAAGCTTTTACTATTGTAAGTGTGGGCATAATCTTTAACATTTTTTGAGAAAGCCGATTTCGCCAAAAAGTAACGCTTGATAAACATATATGAGAGAGCTTCGCACGCTAATCTTTTTAACCATTGTTAAAATAAATAGAGCCATATTTATTAATATTAACCTAACATTGCTAACTATGTTTGTAAAGTGACAATGCTAAAATCAAATTTAGTCGATTTGTTGCCACGTCCTGCGAATATTTGCTGCAAGTGATTAATACTTCTTTATGAATAAATATTAAATACCCAGTTTGACTAGTTGATGATCAAAATGAAAAAAGCATTGATAACTGGAATAACCGGTCAAGACGGTTCTTATTTGGCAGAATTATTGCTTTCAAAAGGTTATGAAGTTCACGGCATAATTCGTCGTGCAAGTACATTCAATACTATTAGAATAGATCACATCTATTCAGATCCACATGAACCCGGTACAAGGCTTTTCTTACATTATGGCGACATATCTGATTCTGAACAAACATCTAATATACTTTACAATATTAAACCTGATGAAGTATACCATTTAGCGGCTCAAAGTCATGTAAAAGTCAGTTTCAGTATGCCCGAATACACTTGTAATGTTACAGGGTTAGGTACAATCAGACTTTTAGAGGCTATTAGACGAAGCGAAAACCATTGTAGATTCTATCAGGCATCTAGTAGTGAAATGTTCGGTAGAACACCCGCACCACAAGACGAGACCTCTCCCTTTAATCCCACTAGTCCTTATGCAACAGCTAAACTTTTTGCTTTTTGGATTACTAAAAACTATCGTCTTGGATACGGACTGTTTGCCTGCAACGGGATTCTCTTCAATCATGAATCTCCAAGGCGAGGAGAGATTTT
>JBJKPJ010000370.1:0-4938 GCA_046706605.1 Bathyarchaeia archaeon
GGCTTGATGAGCGGTGTTAACGGTGAAGAACACTGAAGCTTGTGAAGTAACATCGTTGGAACCAAGCACAATTGTTCCTGAAGTTGTTTTGTATGCGCCGCCGACAGTTGCAAAAATCTGCAGTTGATGTGGTCCTTCTGAGAGAGGCCCAAGCATTATTGCAAAGTCTTGATTTATCTTATTGAGATGGAGGCCGGGGGCAAAGATAACCTGCTGCTGATTGCCATCTACACTGAAGGAGACAATGCAATGGGCTATGTATCCATCCCAACTGCCATTTACTGTAAACTCAAGCGGCACAAACCATGAAACATAAGTGGTTGTTGTTGGCGAAATCATGTTTATTGTAAGTGGCGTTAAGGGACCGGTTGGGATAGGGTACGTCGGTACAGTAGCAGAATTCACCGTACCAAACGCCACCGTTGCTACAGTCAGCAGCGCAAATATGATCCCTACTGACAAAGCTGCCTTCTTCATATAGTCAAATAGTTTGTTGAAGAGCCACTTATTATTTTTCCAAAATTAACACAGAACACGATTTTTCGGGTAGCTAGCAGTTTACAGGCTTGTTTGGTGATTTAGGCACAAATTTTTTGGAGAGACCAGTTTAAGGCAGTTGCTTTTGTCTTGACGGCTCGTTTAGGTAACGAATCCCCCCCTTCCAAATATAAAGCCAAAGCTTTCATAAGCCAAAAAGCGGAAAAGCGCTAAGAAAGCAGAATTGTGCCTGAAACACGCAATTTAGCGTTATCCAGATACATTAACACAGCTTTGTCACCTGGACGGTAGGCAAGGGGCTTATCAAGAGTCAGAGTTAGAGTGGGCTTTTTGGGGTCACCTTGGTCGGTGACAGCTTCCACTTTGGCGGTTATAAATTGAGTCCAGTGCCCCACATGCATAACCATGCCCACCTTGATGGGGGTCTGCCAATATTTGACAAGCATAGCCTGTGCTTCAAGTTTAGTTGCTGTTTTGATGGAAGAGTCATTTGTTAGGATTGTGCCGCGATCAAGGTCTTCAACGGCCACATTTTTTAAAGCTAACCCAACACGGTCGCCTTCACCTGCAACATCAAATTCGTCATCGTGTTTTTGGATAGATCGAATCTGCGCGGTTTTGGAGCCGGGCAAAACATTGAGCGTTGAGTGTTTAGCAACCACACCTTTAACTACGATACCTAAAACCACGACACCCACACCCTTCACATTGAAAGAGTGATCTATAGGCACCGTTCCAACCGAGGCTTGCTCAAAAGGTTTCTGCTGGGCGGCTTCGATGAGGAGTTTTTCGCGGATTTGATTTGGGTCGTCAGGAATGAACTCAAAGTTTTCTAGGCTGGTTCCTTTGATGAGAGGCAAGATTTTTTCTTTAGTGATATAGTTGCGTAACACAAAATATCCATTTTCGATGTCAGCACATTGCAACATCACAAGGGATTCGCCCAACGTGGCAGTTAACTCGTCCACAACTACTATGGCTTTTTTTGCTAAAGAAACAGCATAAAACAGCGGTGCTATCCGTTCAGGGTAGCGGGAAGGTTCGATGAAGGTGACGGTGTCCTCTCCTTTTTTTAGGTTATAGAGTGTTATGTCGGTGGAGGTTCCTTTTTTAGCTAAGTTGTTGCTGTAACCCAATGCGCCAAGTAATGCAACTGTTATGTTTCCCATGTTAAACCGACCTGTAAACTACCGCAATGTATCTACCCTAAAAGATAAGCGTTATGAAATCTCTCGTGAAAACACAATGCATTCTGGCGGAGAATACAAAGATGAATTTAGTTTTGTTGTATGGACGAAAGGTTATTAAGGTATATAGTATTCTTCTAAACGGCAAGAAATCGGCGGAGACATCTGCCAATTCAAGGTAACGACCAGCCTAAAAAAGCAGGTCAGACCAACTAAAAAGGTTAAAATAGTCCGATGAAGAGGTGAAAAGGTATGGAAAACATTTACGCAGCAATGCTCCTTCACAAGGCAGGTAAAGAAATAAACGAAGATTCCGTAACAAAAGTTCTAGACGCAGCAGGCATCGCAGTTGATGCGATCCAAGTTAAAGCCCTTGTAGCTTCACTTAGCGAAGTTAACATTGATGAAGCAATCAAAGCGGCCCCAGCTATGATGGCAGCAGCCCCAGTTGCAGCTCCGGCAGGCGGAGAAGCAAAACCAGCAGCAGCCCCAGCAGAAGACAAGAAGAAGAAAGCTGAAGACGAAAAAGCCAAAGAAGAAGCAGCATTGGAAGGATTAGGCGCCCTATTCGGGTAAATCAGCCTCTTTTCTCATTTTTAACCATTTTTCCCAAAAAATTATTTGCATTCTAATTTTTACTAGCTTAAATGTCACTGTACGGGCAAGCTTGGCTGTTCAGGCAACATCTCGACGGCAGATGCTTTTGCATTTTTGTTTTTCTCACTGTAGAATTTCCATACTACAACTGGTGCCCAGCCGCTAATAATCATCAAGGTACCGGGGAACCCGCCGATGTTACGTCCAACAACAGAATCCAAAAATTGCAAGATTTCGGGCAAAAATGCTTCCCAAATGCCAAAAGCAATCGCCATTGCAGCCACCGTAATGTAGCCTGTTTTCTTTCCGAACTTGTTTAATGTTTGAACTGCCAAAACGCCTGCGAAAAAGAAATCACCAAGCCCAAGACCTCGAGGTGCAAATCCAAAGAAGCTGATATAGCCATGGACCGCTGGAATCAACGGGATATTGGGCAGGTAAACCAGCACGGGCAGCCCCAACCCAGTGAATTGGGATGCTGCTTCAACCATGGTTCCTGTGCCGATAACCAAAAAGATATCCATCATAGTTAAGAGAACCGCAAAGAACCCTACGGTTTTCCAGCTAAACAGCGATGACAAATACAGGATTATGAGGATTGCAAAGGTTAACCCGAAAATGTCCATAAGTAGGGGGTACCAGACTTGGGCGGCACCGCTGTAGAGGAAATTGAAAAACACCATCAAGAGCAGAAAGATTGCGGGAGGCTGCGCTGCTACGTACCATCGAGGTGATGTAACAGTCTTTTTCTGTTCAAACAATACCGTGCCAAAACAGAACGCCGCTAACAAGACAAAAGCCGTTACTCTGTATATAGTAAAATTGTCCGAGACGGTCCCAATTAAACTAACTAACGCCGCGGCTAAACTTGCAACGCCAAACCCCAGCGAAATCCGCTGCGCTTTGATTTTTGTCATGTTAGAGAACACATAGGAGAAGGTGAATAGCAGCATAGTGTAGGATGTTAAGAAGATTATTAGCAGGATGTTTTGGAAGACTGCACCGGGGTTGAGGAGCGATGTGTAGGCTATGACAGATACGACAATTGCCATGAAAATTATCAGAAGAATTATGTCTCTAACTTGGAAGGTTTTTTCCTGAACCGTTGACATCAGTTTGCCTTCCACTCTCTTGTTTAGCGTCATGGCTACAACTACTACCAGAAACAGCGCAAGGGGCATGGCTAAATCAAGAGAGACCATGAGCCCATTTTAACGGAAAGAAGCTTTTATGCCTTTACCAACAAATTCCCCAAAAAAGCCAGCCAAATCACCAGTTAAAATGCACATTAAAAAGGGCAAGAGACGCAAAAAGCGCTTCCTCCATCCGAACCGTCGCTGTCCCCTGGTTCGGAACTGTGTTAACAACAAAATCCACAATCTTGGGCAACTCTAAGGCTTCATCGCCTGCAATCTCATGTAAACCCCGCGCTGGTGCTCCAAACGCCACCAAAACCCGCAGGGCATCCTGCCACCGTTTGTCTAAAGGTTCAGCTACAGTCATGAAGCTGTCGCCTAATTTTGCTGTAGCAATCGTCAAATCGAAGGCGCCTCCAGAAATCAGCCTCCCAAAAGGATGCTCGGCTATCCTGACGCGGTAACCCCAGTAAAGCGGAACATCATCACGGCTGACAGCTTGCACTTCAACGCCCCCGCCAAGGTTGATTACCTGCAGCGTCAACCCCTCGCCCACCGAGAAGCTTTTCTGCCGCAAAAGCGCAGGTTGCTGAACCCCAATTTCCACCAGCAATCCCTCTTTGGTTTCCGACAAAACCACGCCTTCTCGGTACTCGCCGAGTTTTAGGTGCTTAGTTTTTCCACTTGTGGGATGGTGGGGTGTACGTAGCGGCGGCAAAATTCCAGCGTATTCTAAGGCGGGTTCAAGTTTAAAGAGACTTTTGCGTAGGTACTGGGGGGTCTCAAGGTAATTTAGCAACAAAGCCATAAACTCTAAGTCCCGGTGTTGGTTGACTTTGGCGTTGTCGGGGTAGAGTATGATTTGGTCTACGCGGAAAATCGCTGCTGCCCGCCCAATTAACCCGATTTTCGCTGTTTTCTCCCGAAGGTGCGGTGTATCAGAGATTGCGGATGCGGGGATAGCGATTGCAAGCCGTTTTTTATTCATGCCATGTACCTCTTTGCGAATAGTCTGCGTTGAGCTTAAAAGGCAGAATTGAGATATAAAACTGCGTGTTATTTGGAGGACTCATGTTTGGTAGCTCCACTTTTAGATAACGTAGACAAAATTTTTTCAGTCGACAAAAGCGGCATGTTAAACTATGCGGTTGACGCCGCAAAACATTACCGAAAAGCCGTCCAGACAGCAGAGAAAATCAAAGTTGACTTCCCAAAACCCAGCCACATAGTGGTTGCGGGCATGGGTGGCTCAGCCATCGGCGGCGACTTGCTCAAAGATTGGACAAAAGACAAACTGAAAATAACAGTTGAAGTTAACCGTGAATACCACTTGCCGACATACGTGGGCAAAAAAACATTGGTAATAGTTGCCAGCTACTCGGGGGACACTGAAGAGTCGTTGAGCGCTTTTCTGGACGCCCTAAAAAGCAAATGCATGGTTTTCTGCATAAGCAGCGGCGGCGCCCTAATCAAATACGCTAAAAAACACAAAGTCCCCTACCTGCAGGTTCCCAGTGGTA
>JBJKPJ010000371.1:0-11631 GCA_046706605.1 Bathyarchaeia archaeon
GTCCTAGTGTTTGTGTCGTTCCGTCAGGTTTTGTTACAACAACTGTCATGTTGTGGGCAAATTGAACATCTTGTAAAGGTACTGCGAGCCAGAAGTTAATTGTCACTCTTTGTCCAACGCCAACGGGGTTGGGGGCTACGTTGATGAATGCTAATGTTGGGAAACTTCGTGTTGACTGTGCAGAAGCGCTTGGGAATAGTGCCAGTGGTGTTGCTATTGAGACTGCCAAGATTGCTGCTACAAGAATAGCTAAAGCTTTTCCATTTGATTTTAACAAATCTTTTTTTACTCCTTTAATTTCTTTTGGTGGAGCCAGATTAGACTTGACCCCACCATAAAGCAGGGGGTTTACACATTTTTTACATATTAACGTGAGTGGAAAGAGGGTCACTGGCTACACCTCGCTAATAAAACACAAAATTATTAAGCGAGGCTGATGTATTCCTCTGAATAACCAGTAACAGTCTATATTTTATATAGCTCCTGAGGGATTGGCTCATGGAAACGGAGTTAGCCAAAATATTTTGCGATTGTGGCTTTACAGTAAATCAAGCCAAAGTGTATTTCAGGATACTCCAAAGCGAACCAACTTGTGTGAGTGAAATTTCAGAATCAACCCAGCTTCATCGCCAAGATATCTACAAGATACTGCTTAAACTTGAAAAAATGGGATTAATAACTAAAACAATTGACGAACCCTTCTTAATCGAGGCTTTACCGGTGGAACAGTGCTTAGCGAACATAGTTTCTGCTGAAAGGAAAAAAGAAAATGAACGAATCACTCGCTTAGAAACTAATGTCAAAGAACTGAAAACTCTATTGAAGGAGCAGCAGAAGTTGGGAAAAAATAAGCTGCATGAAGAAGAGAGAAAGTTCATTCTGCTAAAAACAGATTACGAAATAGCCAATATGAGAAATTTAGCTTTCAAAAACCTGAAAGGAGAATTTGACTGGGTTACGAATTTAGACTTGATTACGCGTTTGTCCCAGACATTCTCTGACAAGTTCATGTTGATTGCACGAAGGCATGCAAAGATCAGGATTATTGTGGAAAGCATCAAAAATGATAATTTAGTAAAGCAGACTCTTGAAAAAATTAGACCTAGCGGCTGCGACTTTGAAGCTAAAATTATTCACAAACGCAAAACCTTGCCCTACCAGATTTTTGACCATAAACAACTGTGGATTGACAGAAAAAAAGTAACCCGACGCGGTTTTCCAAACGTTTTTTGGACCGATAGCCGGAACATAACTGCATTCTATGAAGAAAACTTCAAAAGCGCTTGGCACAACCATCACGCAATCAATGTCTTCTGAGAAAAAGCGAAGTAAAAGAAAAAAGGGAAAAAGGTAATTTACGAGTTAACAAAAAAAGGGGAAGATTGTTGTTTGAAGCGTTTTTTATGGGTGTTTTCTGAAAAGCAAAACTCCAACTACGGCTATTGCGATGATTATTGCGATTACTGCCACTGTCATATACATGAATAGGTCAGTTGTTGTGGCTAAGTCTCCTCGTGTTACAGGAGTTGGTGTTGGTTCTTCTGTTGGGCTTGCATAAAAGGCTGTAGCAGCTGAGGACGGATAGTAGGATTCTGAACCTGCAAAATTGGCGATGACTCCGTACTCACCTGGGATGTCAGGTGTCCAGGTCAGGCTGTAGGTGCCATACTCGTTGCTTGTAGCTATACCTATATTTCGAAGGTTGCCGTTGTTGTCGATGACGCTTAAAGTAATTGGAACGCCTGTGGCGTTTGCCGGACGCGGCTGTTGCATGTACACATACTCCATCCACTGGGTCATGCTTGCGTCAGAAACGCAGGGAACGCCGTATGGGAAGTTCGCTTTCTGTGCTTGTTGCTGTGTACCTGCAGAAACATCGATTATTGAACCTGTTATGGTCACAGGTGTTGAAGTTGTGATTCCAACGCCGGGCGCCGAGACAGTAAGAGCACTTGGTCCTTTGCCGTAGGCGTAGATTTGGTTGTCGTAGGCGTTGAGTGTGGTCATTACTCCGTCGGCTATGGCTGGTGCACTTGTTACGTCAAATGCATCTATATGCCAAACAACTTCTCCATTAGTGATGTTCAAAGCGAGTTGTTGCGCGTAACGGAATAGTGGTGGACTGTACATGTGTCCTTCAGGCACAAACAATTTGCCGTCTGCAACTGTTCCAACCGTGAAGGTCCAAAGGGGCTCGATGCCGTAAGGTGATTCGTAGCCGCCGGGTGGTGTGTGATATTGCCAAAGGATGGCGCCAGTTAAGATATTGAAAGCGTAAACGTCACCTCCATAAGTCCACAGGTAAATGGTGCCGTTAGCAACAACGTACTGCATGCCAAGAGAGGCAAAGGGACTAACGTTTGGAAGCGCAACTGGACCCCAAAGCTTGTTGCCATTATAGAGGCTGTAGCCTGTTGCTGTCAATGCACTGGAATCAAACTCGACGTAAGCACCGCTACCCATGGTTGTGCCACCTAAAAGTATTCGTGCAAATGGGGTCTGTGTTCTGTTAGTTATCCACAGAAACGCACCTGTGTTTGCATCGTAGGCCGCTTCAATTTGGAACCCAACTTGGTAGATAGCTTGACCTGCACCTCCAAGCGCTGTCATAAGCACTACACCACTGTTAACTCCGGAAATTGTTAGGCTGGATGCCAAGCCGGGAATGGGGACACCCTGCGTATTGAAGGCAGGAGGCAGAGGAACACCAGAAATATTGGTAGCTAAGGGCACAGACCACTCGACTCCTAAGCCAAAGTCAATGATTGCCCCAAGAACAGGTCGCCATACCCAACTATTTTGTTGCGGAGCAGAAGGTAAGCCGCCATAGGCGTAAGGTGTGCCTAAATTGATGCATTTTGTCGAGTTCCACATATTTAGCGTGGGAACAGCTGGGTTAGTTGTGTTTACATAGTATCCTATTAGGTTTCCATTTGCATCTTCTGTAAGAGTAAGTCCAGTGCCGTTAGTAATGCTTAAAATGTACTGTCCCGTGAGAGCATCATACATGTTGTATGTGAGACCAGTGAACGAAACTGATGTGCTCACATATGTAAGTGGGTTTCCAGTTGTCCATATGTATGCTAACCCGCCGTACTGGTTTGGCGTCACATAATTGAGGATTTGGCCACATTTTAGAATCGTAGTGGTATTCAATGTCCATAAGGTCTGTCCAGTGTGTAAATCGACAGCGGCAATGCCTGCGGGGTTAGAAACACTTCCCGGGTACATCGTGTAGTAGAGGACGCCGTTCAAAATGACTGGCGCGAATTTGGGCTCATATTGCGATGTTGCATAAAAGTTTCCTGTTTCGCTGCCGCCAAATTCTCCACCCATAGTGCCGCCTGCGGCTTCAGGTTTAGTCCACAAGATGTGTGCGGTGTTTGGTGCGGTGGTATATGGGTTGTAGTTGGCGCTTGCATTGTACATGCCGGTGTTGGCGAATGTTGAGGCGCCAAAGCCAAGCCAGTTGCCTGCAACGGAATACCAGTTGTTGTTTTCAGCGTATATTGGGCGAATCCAGTATGTTGTTGGAAGAGGAGTAACTCTCGCGGGTTCGATTGGTTCTGTTTGTACAGTTAATGTGAATATGTTGCTTTGGCTTGGTTGGTAGTAGTCGCCGACGAATTCGTTAGGGGGCACACCGGGGAAGGGGTTGTTGCCAGCTAAGGTGTTTCCGCCAAAAAACATCTGGAAAGTGTAGTTGCCCACTACGTTGGGTGTGTAGGTGGTGTGTGATCCGCCTGTTGCGTCAGATGTGAATGGTCCGAGAGGTTCTGTTGTGCCATCCGGGTGTGTAACTTTTACAGTCATGGTTGTCCATCTGTCACCGTATTGGGCGTTGGCTGTTGGCGGGGGCAGGTTTACCCAGAAGTTGACGTTGACTGTTTGCCCAATACCAATAGGGTCGGGGGAGACGCTGATGAAACTGTATGTTGGGTTTGTCCACGGCGGCGTATGTGCGTCGACACTTGCCATTGGCAGTATTGCAACCACTGCAGAAAGCGCCAAGTATGCTGCGAGAACTATTGCATTTATTTTGCTTTTAGAAACTTTTTTGGTCATTTGACTTTTAAAAGTATCTTTTTGGTAAGAGCAACCGCTTGTTTGATACAAATTGTTCTCACCTATGTAGAAAAAAGTTACGGCGGCTAATAAATATAGTTATCACCTGAAAAAACCCGCTCCTACTACCTAATGAGCACATTTTGCTCTTAATTTATGGGTTTTTTCCATCCGCCGTTGCTGAAACGTGCGATGCAGCCAAATGGCAAGGAAAGCAAAACCAAGTCAATTGCAGCGGTGGCTGTATCTGGTAAGTTAAGGGACGTTTGCATGACAAGGTTGATGGTTGAGAAGGCGAGAACCAGAAATATACCGTTTAACCAGAACCCAACCTGCCACCCTTTGGTTCCAAACAGTATGTTTATTAGAAAAATGTTCAACACCCCCAAAATCAACGGCTGAACCAAGTAAGCGGTGAAAACCAGCAGGGCAAACCCAATGGGCGGCATATACGCAATAAATGCCCGCTCGGCGCCGCTGAGTTGATTCTGGAAAATAACCAAAATCACCATCAAAACCAAGCCTTCCAGAAGCAGCTTAATCACTAAAGGCAGCCTAAGCAGAAAGTTGATGGTTTTGTTTTTGGTTTCATGCAGCATTGTTAGCAATCCATTCACCCACTGTTTGCTGGGCAAGTCTGCCCCTAATTCCATAATTGTCGTACTCGCTGTTCCAGTACACCAGCCAGCAGCCTTTGAGCCCCATACTTTTGAAGAGGTTTAGTCCCTTGATGAGGAAGTCACTTTGGGCTTGACTGTTGGTTGTCGACATCCCAAACTCAGTTATTACCACATCTTTGTTGGTTATCTTGTGGAGGTTGTCGATAAAATGTGGGGAGAGCACAAGAAATGAATCCATAAAGATATCTAATCCGACAAAATCAAGCTTCTGGCTTAGCGTGATGGGCACGTTGCTGCGTATGGTATATCCGATTCCAAAGTTCGTGTAAAGTTCTACGGGCAAATGATGTGCAGCAACGGTTGCGTACATGTTGTTGAATGCTGATATGATTTCGTCGTCGCTAAATAGTGCTCCCACACTCCAAGTGGCAGAAGACTCGGGTTCATTCATAACTTGGATGTATGTTAGGTGGCTTCCCCAGCGGTCAAGATAATAATTCACCTTATCAGCCAAATCCAAGTTCTGGATAACCAGCGCCACCGCTATACCATATTGGTCTGTGGCGGAAAAGAACATGTCGGTTTTTTGGTTTTGGATGTTGTTGTAGTCGGTGGGGTCACACTCCAATGTTATACGGATGACTTTGAAGCCTAAATCGTGGATTTGGGTGACTTGGTTGTAAATGTCGCTTAGATTGTCTTGTTCGTAGACATAGTGGATTCCTACTTGGAAGGTTGAGTTGCCGTTTCGGTTGGCTGATGAGTAGAACTGGTACGGATAAAAGATTTGGACAAAAACAAGCAAGATAGCTAGTGTGATGATAAGTAGGTTTTTTATTAAGCTGCGATTAAAAAAATCAACTATAGCATGAATCGCGCTTAAAGCTACCTTTTTCATAATATCAATTAAGTAGGAATTTATTTTTAAGGCTTTAAAAAAAAGTTGCCTACAGTTTAGTAGAAGCTTTGGATTGGTGAGTCTGTGTTTTCTGCTGTTGCCGACTTGACTTCTTCAATTTTGGTTTTAGTCAGGGCCTTAATGTTGTTAAAGTTTGCAAGCTCCGCATAGCTAACCAGTGTTATTGCGGTGCCCTCTTCGCCTTTCCGAGCGGTTCTGCCGATGCGGTGGAAATACACTGGGGGGTCTTCAGGCACATCGTAGTTGATTATGTGGGTTATGCCTTCGATGTCTAAGCCGCGGGCAGCAACATCAGTTGCTACTAGGAGATTGGTTCGGCCTGAACGGAACTCGTTGATTGCACGGTCCCGTTGCGCCTGTGTAAACCCTGCGTGGAGTGCTTGGACACGACAACCTTTGCGGTACAGTTGGTCACAGAGGCGGCTGGTGTCTCTTCGGGTTCGGCAGAAAATGATGGCTTTATCCACATTGTCCTCGCGGATGATTTCGCATAGGGTTCTGAATTTGCCGTTTTGGTTGATAACGGTGTAGAGTTGTTTCATTTGGGTTAGGGCGATTTCGTCTTTGCTTACCAGGATCTTCTGTGGGTTTTTCATGTATTTGTTGGATAGTCGCATAACTGATTCGTCTATGGTTGCGCTAAAGAGGCTGGTTTGGCGGTCGCGTGGGGTCTTTGAGAGGATAAACTCGATGTCTTCGATGAATCCCATGTCAAGCATGCGGTCTGCTTCATCCAAAACCACGATTTTCACTGAAGATAAGTTTAGAACTCGTCGTTCCATAAGGTCAATTAATCTGCCGGGTGTGCCTACAACTATATGGATGCCGCTAGCTAGCGAGTGGATTTGTTTGTTGATGGATTCGCCGCCGTAAACAGCTAAAACTTTTAGTTTAGCGTACTTGGCAAACCGTGCCATATTTTCGGCGACCTGCACAGCAAGTTCGCGAGTTGGAACCAAAATCAGTCCTTGGACGCCGCGGATGTCGCGGTTTAAGCGTTGAATCATGGGTACGCCGAAAGCAGCTGTTTTGCCGGTTCCTGTTTGAGCTTGCCCGATGACATCTTTGCCTTCGAGCATGGGAATTATGGCTTGGGCTTGAATGGGAAAAAGTTGATCAAAACCAAGATCTTCTATACTTCTCTGGATCTCCCTAGTTAAAGGTAAGTCCTTAAATGTTTGAATTTGCATACTGTTTTTCTTCTATCACAAATGTTACTTCATGATTTCTTTAAAAGCTTCTAAGTAAGCTTTGTAATCCATGATTAGTGTGATAGCCAAAAGGTGTATTTTGGCGTATAAAAAGGTTTAGCAGTATTTTAGGCAAACTAAATGTCTACTTCTAGCTTAAATTGCAAACAATCAGATTCAAAAATTAGTAAGTGCAACTCAACCTAATGAAACAGCCGGTATGAATTTGGATTTTTGTGAGTGATGCTGAATTTTATTGACCCGTTGATTTCATATTTTGTTTTATCCAATTCGAATTTAAGTTGTTGGACATCAACGGTTAGTTTGTCTTTGTCGTCAGCGAGTTTGCTTATGATTTCGGTTATATTATTTGGTTTGTATCGGGAAAGTTTTTGCTAGTTCTTTTTCTGGATTGGAGGCTGCCATAGGTGTCGCATCTGTTTAGAAATAGGGTTTAGGAGGGAATAAATGATTTTGTGGGTGTGATTGGGTTGTGACAATCACATAATCATAAAAGGTTTGAAGCAGATTTAATTATCCAAAAAGAGTGAGTGCTAAAACGTTAGAGGTTGTAGTTTATGAGTAAAGCAAAAAAGAAAGCGCCTCCGCACTTCTACCAAGGGCCGCCTCCAAATAAAGAAGAAAAAGAAGAGGAAACTGACGACATCTACGATAATGCTACACGTGAAGAGATGCTTGAAGACGACGAAATCACTGTGGCAGAAGAAGGTTTCATGATAGGCAGAGAACAAGAGCCGCCCAGCAAAAAACAAACCCGTAAAAACGCCATCAGCCACGACGACCAAATTGCTGATGAATTAGCAAAAGAAGATGCAGAAGACGATTAACCATCAGACCCACTGAAAAATATTCAATTGCAAACTTGGACTACATTTTCAAAGATTTTTTGTATTAATAAATTTCGAATTCGTTCTGCTTCTTTTTTCCCCTTTATTTCATTTGATTTTCTTCTTTTATGTTCCTCAGCATGAGCGTCTACGGCGTTGCCGACTATTTCTGCGTTTGGGACAATGGGAATTTCAAACCCGCATTCACATGTAATTTCGCATAGCGTCTTATTGCAGGGGAAATTTTCTCTTCGCATTTTTGTGTCTCTCTTAGTTTGTTTTATTGTGCTTTCATAATATAAATTTTGCCAGCTTTAAGCAAAATTGCGTGCTTTAAGCAATTTATTATGGTTGTTGGATTTAAATGTAGAACTGTTATACACTTTTGTAGATAACCACTTTTTTCTCAAAATTTAAATAATGTGCAGTGGGCTTTTTAAAATGGAGGAGACACGGTGGAGTACCGAGCAGTAATTAGATCGGAGCTCAAACAAAAAGTCATACTCAACCTTTTGCAAGGAGATAAACGGATTTCAGAACTTAAAACGGAAATAGACAGCACAGAAACCACAATTCTCCATGTCTTAAAAGAGTTCGAAGCTCTCCATTTAACTAAAAAGAATGGTGGTGTGTACAGTTTAACCTCCCTTGGCTACATAGAAGCGCAGGTTTGTCAAGGAAGCTACCGTGCAACCGACGTAATTGGAAAATTCAAAGATTTCTGGCTAAATCACGACGTTACGCCTATTCCTTCAAGTTTAATGTTAAAGATAGGTGCACTTGACGAGGCAAATTTGTTGAAAACTGAAAGCGGATCTCTTGGGAAAGTTCATGAAACATTCCTAAAAATGATCGTGGACACCAAAAAAATCAAGGGAACCTCCCCAATCTTTCATCATGACTTTGTTGGCGCCTTCAAGGTGCTGCTTCAGCAAGGCGGCGTCATGGAACTCATATTAACTGATGAAGTTCTGAATAAAATCTTTGAAAGCACCGTAAGCTCTGGGGAAGGTGAACTTTTTCAGAGTTTCATAAATGATGGTCAACTTAAAATTTATTTGGCTGATGACCTTAAAGTGGCTTTGACGGTCACGGAGCATGTTTTTTCGATGGGTCTTTACGATTTGAATGGTCAATATGACTATTCTATGGATTTAATTTCTCAACACCCAGATGCACTTGAGTGGGGTGAAGAGTTATTTCAGCAGTACATAGCGAAAGCAAAAAAGTTAGAGCTGTAGTTGGCTTTAAACTAAAATTAAGAGTTGCCCTATGGAAATCCCTAAGGTTTGTTATGTCTAACTCTTTGTTTTTGGCTTTAAACGGCGCAGTAGTGGTGCTTTTTGCCGGTTCATTGTATGGCTCGACTGTTTCTCTAAAAGAGCTCTTAGCTGCATTTTTGATAACTTTTGCAGTCTACGGCTTAAACATGGTTACTGACAGCAAAGAAGACGCCATCAACAGAACCGAAGGTAACTTCAATAGGACACGGACCTTTCTGTTTCCAGCTATTGCTGCCATGATTGTCAGCCTATCAATCGGCGTTTCGATAGGCGTTTTTGCTGTAGCCATTTTAGCTACTCCATAAGTGATAGGTTGCCTGTATAGTGTGCAATTAACAAAAAAGTTGCCACGGCTAAAAGAAGTCGTGGGCGTGAAAAGCATTGTTGTTGCATTAAGTTGGGCGATTACTGGCACGTTTTTACCTATAGCCACTGCGCCTGCTGTTTCCATCAAAGAGGTTCTGGTGTTTCTTTATATTTTCACACAAATCCTCGTGAACACCATAGTTTTCGACGTATTAGACATGAAGGGCGATAGTGCTTCTGGAATCATCACGCTACCCGTGGCATTAGGCAAAAACAAAACAAAGACACTGCTGCTATCCATTAATGCTTCACTTGTCGGCTGGGTCCTTTACTGCCTGCTCAACGGGGTCTTCCTCAGCTATTTGCCAGTGCTTGCGTTTGGGGTCTTTTATGAATATGTGATTATTTGGTATTTTTTTAATGGGCGACATCAAAAAATTCATGCTGAGTTGACAGTTGACGGCGAATGGTTGCCACTGCTGTTTCTGATGAAGCTCATGCTTCGTTAAAGCAAGTATATGTTTAACATCTGGGCTCATCTGATTGGTGATCGAAGGCTGATATTTTAGCGCATAAGCCTTATATTTGCTGATTTAACCTTTTTTGCTGAGGCTTTAGCTATGCACAAAAAACTCTTGATTCCTGGCCCAACAGAAGTTAGTCAAGCAATGTTAAATGAGCAAACGCACCCCCTTATGGGGCATCGAGAAAAAGAGTTCTCTGAACTTTATGGCGGAATCACAGCCAAACTCGCCAGGTTTTTCGAGTTAACACCCGACTATAAACCTACCGTCACCACTTCTTCGGGAACTTTGTGGTTTGATATAGTTGGCAGAAGCATCGTAAAACAAAAAGCTCTTGCCTGTGTCAACGGCGCATTTTCCAAACGTGCAGCACAGACTTTGGCTTCTTGCGGCAAAGAAACCGATGTATTGGAAGTGGAAATGGGCAAAGCCATCAAACCTGATATGGTGGCAGAAAAACTTGCCAGCGGAAAATACGACACCCTCACCGTTTGCCACAACGAAACCTCAACTGGTGTGCGTAGCCCCATTGGCGAAATAGGCAAAATGGTCAAAAAAGAATTTCCTGACGTGATTTTTGCGGTTGATGCAGTTTCCTCTATGGCTGGCGACAAAACTCTGCCTTCAGAATTCTACTGTGACATTGTTTTCGGCTCCAGCCAGAAATGTTTTGCGCTTCCACCAGGCTTAGCTATCGCGCTAGTTAGCGACAGAGCCATTGAACGTGCCACGCAGGTTCCCAACAGAGGCACATACACCGACCTAGTTGACATTTTCGAGTTTGAGAAAAAACACCAAACACCCTTTACTCCCTGCATTCCGCTTCTATTTGCGCTAGACAAACGCATGGACCTTTTACTGGCGGAAACCTACGACAAAGTCTACCAACGCCACCTAGACATGGCTGTATACACGCAGAATTGGGCAAAACAGCATTTTGCCATGTTCCCTGAACCCGGCTATGAATCCGTAACTGTTAGTTGCATAAGCAACACTTTGGGCAAAAACGTCAAGGAATTAAACCAGAAACTCGCGGAGAAGGGCTTTATGATTTCTGGTGGTTACGGCAAAATGGCAGAGAAAACCTTCCGCATTGGGCATATGGGTGAATGGACGCTTGAGGGCATAAAAGAGGTTCTAATGTTAATTGACCAGATTTGGGGATTGTAGTGACCATTAAAATTTTGGTTTGTGACAAAATCTTCAACGAGGGCATAAAGCTTCTGGAAGATAAAGGCTACCAAGTTACTCCTGCGTGGGATATGCCAAAAGACGAGTTGCCTAACATCGTCGCCGGATATGACGTGCTGATTGTTCGGTCAGCAACCAAAGTTAAAGGCAAATTGCTGGAAAACGCCAAAAAACTTCGACTGATTGGGCGTGCCGGAGAAGGCTTAGACAATGTCGATTATGAGAAAGCCCAAAAAATGGGCATAAAACTTGTCAACACCCCGCACGTCTCTTACATGAGCGTTGCAGAACTCACTATCGGGCACATGTTGGCACTGGCAAGAAACATTGTACAGGGGACAAACAGCCTACGTGAAGGTAACTGGGAAAAAGAAGCCCTGATGGGCACTGAACTTAACGGCAAAACCCTTGGCGTTATTGGTTGCGGCTACATTGGCAAAACTGTGGAGCATATAGCTATGGCGCTTGGCATGAAAGTTTTGCCTGTAGAGGAATGCGTAGTAGACCGCTTTGTTCCCCTTGGTGAGATGCTGCCACAAGCAGACTACATCACAATACATGTGCCGCTAACGTCCAAAACGCATCATATGATTTCTACTAAAGAATTTAACCTGATGAAACAAGGCGTGAGGCTGATTGACTGTTCCCGAGGCGGTGTGGTAGACCAAGAAGCACTCTATCAAGC